>JAOUQB010000036.1 GCA_029879555.1 Nitrospirota bacterium
AAATAAGGAAAGGATCCCCATGAACGGACGACCGCTCCGATTAGGACTGACGATAGGATTTGCCTTGTTCGTGAGCCTATTTGGCTCAGCCAATATGGCCTTCAGTGCCATCCAAGGTGAATACGAATTGATAGAAGGCGAACCCTCCCTGCACGAATCAGGAAAGGTCATTTTGCTTGAATTTGCGGATTTCTATTGTCCCCATTGTCACATGTTTGAGCGCGTCGTGGTGACGAAGCTTCAAAAAGAATTTGGCGACAAGTTGGAAACAAGAATGATTGGGTTCCCCGTGATGCCTGGCAAACTCCCCACGGTGTTTGAGATGTACAATCAAGCCGTGACGATGGGCAAAGGGCAGAGAATGAAAGAAGTTCTCTTTCAATCGATTCATGATAAAGACATCCAAATGTTTGATAAAACCATGCGGGCCCTCATTCTTAAGGAAGTCGACCTTGACCCCAAAGCATTTGAAGCCGGCCTCGCCACGGGAAAACCCTTTCAAACATTGGGGAAAGGCAAAGAATGGGGAGAACGAATTAAAGTTGCGCATACTCCCACCGTCGTGTTGGATGGCAACATCCGGATTCAAAATCTCAACTTTGATAATTTGAAAATCGTGATCCAGAGCATTCTCGATCAAGACTAAAAATCCTAGATTTACTTATAATTTCATCGACTGTTTCCTAAAGGAGAACCGATATGGGACGCAAAAAATCAAATGAGGAATTTTTCCCAGAAATGAGTGAAATTTTAGAAGGAATGCAGGAACTCATGTGCGACGAAGATGGGAATCCGTTGTCCCCCGATCATCCGCAATATAAAAAGTTTGCTGGCCTTATGGAAAATATCGCCGAGCGCGCTCAGAAGAAAAATCAAGAAAATTCTTCAATTCCCGGGCATCAAGGAACGGCATAGCCTGATCGCAACGCATCCTCTTTGACCATTCATGAAGAGCCCAGGCTCTTCTCCTAACAGAAGAAAGACACACTTTTAGGACATGGATCCCAATAGTTTAGAACGCATTAAAACGTTCATGACCTTTATTCAGCAGGCGAAGCAGGACCGCGTCGACCTCTCGTTTATGAGCACCCCGACCGAACATGGGGACAATATCAATGTCATGGCCACCATCAACGGCCAACGAGTGAGCCATGGAATGGTGTTTTGGGACGTCACCTTCCTCCAAGAACAGGGTTTGATTGACACTTTGGACGACGAGGATAAAGCCTTAGGCCTGAACATCACCGATGGAATCGTGGAAGATGCCCGGAAAATTCTCGCCTTTGTCAATAGGGAAATTGGAAAATAGGATTCGCTTCCATTCGTCAAACAGAGCCGCCTTGGCTTGAAGCGGTCCGAGAAAAAGGCATCGCTTACATCGGCGAATAATTCCTCGGCCGAAACATCGATCTACGCCCAACACAAAACCCACACCCAGTACTCTTTGCTTACCAACAGATTTGCCAAACCGTCACTAGATTGCCTTTGGCAATCTCCTAAGTTCGACCTATTTTTTCTCAATGAAAAACGGGTCAATCGGAACTAGCCTTATGCAGTTCAAACGTTTGATAAAGACCCTATTCCCTCATCAATTTCAGCAATGGCTTTGGGCCCGAAAAGTGGCATTCGGCAATCGCCGGATTCTAGAGCTTGGCGATCATCTCACAAAACAGGTACATGAGGCGGCCCACCAAGATCTGTGCGTATTTGAGGGAATACGTACAGAAGAAGAATGGGAGTCTTTTTGTCAGAAACGCATTACAGCACTCCGCCATTCCCTCACAAACCGTGCCACGCATTCAGAGCCCCCGAACTACATTGTCAGTACTACGGTTGAACATGACCGTTTCCGCATTGAAAATATTGTCTACCAGGGCCACATGGATATGCCTGTGACGACAAATGTCTATCGGCCGAAATACGCCACGCATAAAACCCCTGCAATCGTGCTTTGTCACAGTCATCACGAACCCAAAACAGAAGAGGAGTTACAAAGCATGGGGATGACCTTAGCCCAACAGGGTTGCACAGTCCTCATCATGGACTTGCTCGGGCATGGAGAACGCCGGCAACATCCTTTTTGCTCAGCAACTGACTATAACGGCATATTTCGTGTTGATCGGCAGGATTATTATTTTCGGTCGGTCCTCAGCATGCAATTGGACCTCATAGGCGAGAGTTTTATGGGGTGGATAGTTCAGGATGTGAGACATGGCATTGATTGCTTATGGGCTGATCCACAGATTGACCAGGACCGCATCATCCTCATCGGGGCAGTAGCAGGAGGCGGGGACGTGGCAGCAATCGCTGGAGCATTAGATGATCGTGTGGCTGCAGTGGCCGCATTCAACTTTGGGCACTTATCGATAGGTGATTGGGACTCGAGCAGAAACCTTCCTGATACCGCTCGACTAAGATTTTGGCCATGGGTCATTTTGGCTTCGCTGGCCCCACGCCGGTTGATTTACGGACGAGAATTTGACTGGAACCCTCAGCATGATGTCGTGTGGCAACATCTTGAAAAGGTGTATGCGCTCTATGGCTCACGTGACGCACTTCAATCCGTACACGGGTCAGGACGAGGATCGCGGCATGGCCCTTTAGATTCCCACTGCACCAATATCGGACCAATCCATCGAAAGCAGCTCTATACCATTTTGCAAGAATGGTTTGAGATTCCAGTTCCTGAACACGAAGTGCTCCAACCGGTTCAACAGAAAAGTTTGGAATCTTTGACCAGGGATTCATGCAAGGTATTCAACATCCGCATGGTTCATGAAATCACACAGGAAATTGCGCAAAAACACCTTACCACCTTTCGTCAGATGAGATCTTTACAAGATTCTACTGCACAGGTGGTGCAGTTGCGACAAGCACTCACCGAAGGTCTTGGGCCAATGACGCTCTACCCGTCTTCCCATGTGCGATCAACGTATCGGGGAATCGGTCAATCGGAATATGTGGTTTTGGAGGTCGAAGAAAATCTTTCTATACGAGTACAACTTCTAAGGCCTTCCGGTTTGGGCAAGACCAAAACCCCTATCGTAATCGGCTTTGCGCAGGAAGGGAATCTCCGCCTTCAAAGAGCACGCCGCTCGCTAATTCAGAGTCTGTTAGGTCAGAAGGTAGCGGTCTGTTTAGCGGAATTACGAGGAATCGGTGATGGACGCCACGGTGAATTGTACCGTGGCAGACTCAGTCCAAGTGCCGGTGCCGCCGCTACAAGTCTCATGCTTGGAGAAAGCTTGATTGTTTCTCGCGTTCGTGATCTACGAACCGTCATCGACTATCTCTGCAATCGAAAAGATATTAATCAGGAACGAATAGGCCTATGGGGTGATTCACTTGCGGCCACGAACAGTATAAGCCACGAACGAGTCGTACCCTTAGATGCATCCCCCTACCCAGCGCGAGGCGAACCGTTAGGTGGCGTAGCGGCTCTCCTTACGGCCTTGCACGAACCACACATTCAAGCTGTGTATATACATGGAGGAATTTTGAGTTATGGTTCCTTACTGGAACATCCATTTATCTACCAACCAGCTGACTCAATGATTCGAGGGTTGTTGAAAATAGCTGATCTGCCGGATATTGGCGCGGCCTTAGCTCCCCGCCCCCTTCGAATGGAGTGCATTGTAGATGGCTGCAATCAGCTGGTAAGCCGAAGTCAGCTTGAAAGAACATATGAGGTGGTCCGAGCCGCCTATGTCCGCGCAGGGAAACCAGATCAATTATCGCTGGAGGTTCATATGAGTGTAGAGAAGGAAATCTCCGATTGGTTTCTGTCATATTTGGGATAAACAATTAATCCAACTAAACCCCTTTTTGCAGCCGTAAACTTTAACAAGACTTGTATCTTTTGGCACGGCTTTTTGGTTAAAATATGAAGCTTTTGTGGATTCTAGAATATGATCGAATCTCAGATGCCGCACGTATTTGCAACTTTTTGAAATAACACTACAGATCTTGCGCGGAGAGGTGGCCGAGTGGCCGAAGGCAACGGTTTGCTAAACCGTCGTAGGCCAAAAGCCTACCGAGGGTTCGAATCCCTCCCTCTCCGCCATTTTTTAGCCTAAGCTCGCCTGGTAATTTTTCAACTTCCCGTAGCTATGCAACTCTCAAAAGATCTTTCCCCTCACCCCCACACTCTCCCCAAAGGGCTAGGGAGCTTTGAACTCTTTTCATAGAAGATAAAGACATTTTGAAATGTCCTCAGTAACCCTGCGCCAAATGCTCCATGCGTGAACATCGGTGGGAATCCGTTTCACCCCTGTCCTTCGACGAAATTCTTTCGGTTGCTGATAAATTACGACAGGCTGGCTTAACCTCTATGCAGCCAGAAAAAGAGATGATCACCTACATTGAAGAATGGGAAGTGCCTGATCTGGATGAAATTAATCAACTAGAGGCATGGCCAACTGAGGATGTCACGCTTTTACATGTGTTGGACCATTGGGCGGGCGACTTTTTTCTTCTTGTCGGTGGGTACCATACGGTGTTTCAACAACACCAAACGGTGAACACGTATTGCTCTGTGGCACATCCTTGGCGTATCGGCCATCAGTTAGCCACCCTACAGCCAACCGCATCATTCTGGGTTGGATTTCGCCATACGCATGGCTTTATTCGCGTACGGTTACATACGACAGAAATTATTGCCCCTGGCGAATCGGTGGAACCTCCACGTGACCAATTTTGGCTCAATGACCGTCAAGAGGGTTTTCTAGCAGCCATCGATATTCTTCAGATACCGATTGAAGCCAAAGTGGACCAGCACAAAGTCTCGCTCTATGCCTCACGCAACGACACCCCGTTATTTTGTTCTTGGCCTGATGCCTTCGGCCCCTGTCAATTTGAATTAAATTCCCCAGATCCATTTGAATTTCTTGTCTCGGCCAGCCAACTGGCGGCAACACATTCCCAACCGGCCGAGCAAGTCCGCGTCTATCTTACGGGGTTTTCTCGGCAAGCCCTAGGCGATTTCCAACGACCTTCTTCAGGCACCAGATTGATGTACCGTTGTTCTCTTCATTGCCAGTTAGAAGAAATTCCGGAGATTTTCTCCATACTCAAATCACGTGGGCGAATGTACGGGAGTTTGGCAGAATTCCAAACCGCCTCTGCTTTGCCGGAAGGGATTGATGCGTCTGCGATTATAGGTCTAGTTGGGTCAGAAGGACAATTTCGTTTGGAGATACGACTGAACCAACATCCGCTTCCTCATCAAGAAACTGAACGATGGTTTAAAGAATTGGTTGGACATGACCTTGTCTATTCCCCACTCCCCGTCTTTCCATGAATCAGTAAGGAGTCAGGGGTAAATAGTAAGGAGAAAAACCTTTGGTTGCTTTTCTACCCCTCCTTACTCGTAACTTTTCACGACGGACTTCAACCTTTTCACGACTCCCTGAGGATTGGCAGCATCGATTGTGCGGCGTGACAGACTTCTTCCACAGAAATTTTCCGCATACAGCTCTCTTCCCCTCGAGAGCAACCTGGGTAAAAACATTCTTCGCAATTCAACCCTTTGTAAATGACCTTTACATGTGATCCTCGTGGTCCCCAAACGGCCGGATTTGTCGGACCGAAGAGACCCAATACGGGGCACCCCACGGCTGCGGCTATATGCATGGGCCCGCCATCATTTCCCACCAACAAATGACTCCGTTTCATTAAGGCGGTTAATTGAGACAACCGTGTCTGGCCCATGAGATTCATGGGTTTTTGCTTGGATAGATTCACAATTTGTTGACCAATTTGGAATTCTCGTTGGCTCCCGATTAAAGCCACGCTATACCCTTGGTCAATAAACCAATCAGCAACCGCGGCAAAACGCTCTAAGGGCCAAGCCTTTATTGAATACCTTGCCGTCGGATGTAAGAGGACAAGAGGGCGCCCATTTAAAGACAAATCACTAAACAACCTCTCTTGTTCTGTCCTTTGGGTCGATATATATATTTCAGGGTTTCCGACTGGCTCCGCAATTCCTAATGCTGCGATGGCTTGTTGATGATAATCAACCATATGCATTGAGCCATACGCGGAAGATAAGAGACGCGAATAGAACTTTCCCCGCCAACGTCGATCCCGATTGTAGCCCAGTCGCATGGATGCACCAGATATCCAAGAAAGAAACGCGGAACGATCTCCATCGGTTAAATCAATCACTGTTGTAAATTTTTCTGCTCGTACCCGCTGGATAAAACGGAGTTGTTGCCACCATGATTGTCGGGGAAGCACCCACACAGCATTTAAGTAAGGGTTGTCTTGTAACACGCCTGCTGTTCCAGGATTGACCAGGAAGGTTATCTTGGCATCAGGAAAGTGTTTACGGAGAAGTGGGAGGACCGGGGTACTCAACACGACATCGCCCATATACCGAAGTTTAATCAGCAGAATGCGCATTCCTGATGCCGAATCATCCAGGCTTTGATCCGTGGCCAGAGTCACCGCCTCATCCGACTCTCTCATATTGATGATTCCCATCAAGGCCCTCCTACGAAATCGGAAAAAATGTCACGCGTTCATCCCATCAAAATTACTTCGACAGTCAACCGACCCCACCTACTAAGGGATAGACCGCCCTCAAGAGTCTAGCCCAATAGCCAATTTCCTACAGTCCCCACATGGACAGTATTATCCTTCAACCCAATCGGGCACCATCAGGACGACGCGCTTCAAGACATCCGCTACGGTTATTTGGCATAAGTACTCATAATCCTTTTCATAATCAACGTGAAACCAATACGCATCCTCCTTCGTTCCTTTGGTCAACATCATGGCATTCAGGCCCCAAGGAGCATATTGGATAGTGTCAGCGGCTCCATATAATCCAATCACTTTGGGTTTAGGCAACGCGGAAGCCAGATGCATCGGCCCTGTGACATTCGCAATCACCAAATCCAACTCGCCCAACACGGCCATCAACTCCCGCAAGGTCGTCCTTCCAGAAAGATCGAGGGGTGGAGTTCGCATACGATTGACGATCGCATGACACAATTCCCTATCGTCAGCTCCACCTAGCAACACCACTTCCGCGCGATAGGTTTCAATGAGGACATCCGCAAGTTCGGCAAATCGTTCCGATGGCCATACCCGCCATTTCGAGCCAGCACTGGGGATCAATCCAATTCGTCGTATTGCCTCATGATTATTTTTTGCCAACAATACCTGTCCTTGCTGCTTTTCTCTTTCCGTCACATGTATTTCGAGTCCTCCGACTTGAGGATGGTTGACTCCAAGCAACGCATGCACCAAATCTAATTTTTGTTCGATTAAATGCCTCCCATCACGACGTATTTTGATAGGATAGTTATAAAGAAAACCTCGTCCACGATTTCTAAAATCCTCTCCATAGCGGGCGACAGCACCTGAAGCATAGGCCAGAATGGCACTTCGTGGACCACTAAACACATCAAGCACCACATCGAAGTGTTCCTTCCGTAAATCACGGACCAACCCAAGCCAATTTTCCCCTCGTTTCCAGATTGTCGCTCGTTGAGATTCCGCACGATCGATCACGATCAAACGATCAATGGACGGATTATTAGCTAACACCTCTGCTGTTGGCCCATCAACCAATACAGCGAAATACCCCTTGGGATAGGATTTTTTCAGAAGTGAAATGATCGGGGTAATCAGCACAACATCGCCAATCGCACGAATCGCAAGAATTAAGATCCGTACGGGCAAATCGGTGGAAAGAGGAAAACCTTGGGAAGACATGTCTCGACCGTTAATGCCCATCATGATACGACCAAAGCCTCATTCAGTATAGAAGGCACGGCTACCGACCTATTGTCCTGCGCCTTCATAGATCTCATAAAGCTGCTCCATCATCCGTTCAACAGAAAAGTATTCCGCCACGCGTTTTTTCGCGTTCTTTCCCATCTGGAGACCCATTTCAGGATCTTGCAAGACAGTAAAGAGTCCTCGGCACAAATCCCCCACATCGGCTGGATTCACCAACAGGCCTGTTTTACCATGTTCGACGACTTCGGGAATACCACCAACTCTACTGGCCACGATAGGCTTGCCTAAGGCCATGGCCTCTAACAGAACAATCCCGAGCCCCTCTACGACAGAAGAAAGCACAAAAACATCGAACTGTGCCAAAAAAATTTCAGGTTGTTCTTGATATCCCGTAAACAGGACATGACTTGTCAATTCCAAATGCGAAACCTGGGTTCGGAGTTGGCCCTCATATTCATCATCACCCGCCCCAACAATCACTAAAAAAATTTGAGGAAAGGATGGCCTCAGTTGCCCAACAGCTTCGACAAGATACTGAAGGCCTTTTCGAGGAAAGAGATTGGCCACGGTCCCGATCACCGGCGGCCCCTTTATCTCACTAAGGATACTCAGTGTTTCGTGAGAAGAGGAAGAAGAAGGGTCTTTCCTGAATGCAATGCCGCTTTGAACAACCTGAAGGTTCTCCGAACAAGCACCAGCGCTTCTCATGACTTCCCCAATACTATAAGAAACGGGAATGATCACATTTCCCTTATTCAACCAATATTGGGAGACTTTTCGTGGCTCAATTTCCTGCCTGACGTGAACCACGCAGGGACGCCCAGTGAACCACCCCGAGACGATTCCAAGGGGGGCCCACCAATAATCATTCACATGCACGATATCAATGTGCCACTGCCGGATAACACGAACTAATCGAACAATGGCGAATGGCCGCCAGAAGATGTGAAAAAATTTCCTCCAGGCTGGCAAGGAAATGAAAACGTGCGGAACGTGAAGATGATCTAATTCAGCAACCAACGGCCCTTGATCAGGGCACACGACAAAGGGAAGAAATCGTTCTCGGTCTAAATATTTCAACCACGTCAGCAATTCTCGTTCGGCTCCGCCAATGTTGGCCTCCCCATGGATGTAGAGAATCCTTTTCTCCCTTTTGAGCAACTCTGCCATTTCACTAAACTCACTTAAGATGGTACAGCGTCACAAAATGGCCAGCCTCACTCACAATCACTTTACGGGGAAACACCCTCATGGTTTTCTGAAGTAGATTTCCGTGCGTCCACGGCTCCTAATTCCCATAATTTGGCATATTTCCCAAATGTGTACATGCTGGCAAATCCTGCATAAATCACCCCACGAATCCCATCTCTAAATCCTTGCTTCAAACCATACTTTTTCACAAACGTCACTAAAGGGTTCAAGAGGAGCTGCCACCAACGAACCGTACTTGTCGATTTTCCTTGTTCTTTTGCAGCCAGGGTAATATATATGGAGAATTTACGAAAATGATCGACGATCTGTCGTTCGGTGTAATGCTCTAAAAATCCTTCAAGCCTCCCGATGGGACCATCCACAATGAGATTTTCATGAATTTCCACATCATTGTAAAAGGCTTTTCCCCTTTGAAAAAGACGGATTTGTCGATCAGGATACGCACCACCCCATCTCACCCAGGCACCATAAAAAATATTACGGCGAGGAAGGCTGTAAGCAACCGGATCTTGTGAGGTCCAAGATGCAATTCGTTCCTGAATTTCTCCTGCCAATTCAGGAGAGACCCGTTCATCAGCATCCAGAATCAATATCCAATCCCCTGTCGCTTGTTGAATGCCATAATTTTTTTGAGGTCCATAGCCAACCCAAGGCCTCACCAGGACATGAGGGGATAAGCGTCGGGCCAACGCTTGAGTCTGATCCGAGCTTTCGGCATCAACCACGATGATCTGATCCACCCACCTAACACTTGCAAGACATCCTTCAATATTTCGTTCCTCATTTTTTGTAATAGTGATGGTGGAAAGCGATACCTTGCTCATGGGTTTATGTCCCTCTTTCTGCATCAACCTCGGACACCCAACAATTGGGAAAGGGCTGCAAAAACCGACAGAGATCCTCAAAGCCTACCATCCCATCAGCCACTTCCATGCACAGGGGATGCACTAAAATCGTCGCAATCCCCCCAGCATCCACAATGGCTTGCACCTCCCCTTTTACCTGCTTCACCCATTCACCAATTGACACGCGTCCCATCAGCTGGGTTGGCTTTGCTTTTCCAACTTGGTATTTACCATGCAAGAGATGCTCATGATCGGGTTGAATATTAATCGGCAACGATTGTAGGTCATGAAAAAGTGGCTCCCACGACCCCTTGGTCGGATTCACTTCATCGGTCACCCACAAAATACCCGCGGATGCTAATAAGCGCGGCGTCTCAACAGACTGAATATAGCTGTGGTTCCGCCAGGTAGAAATCCGCTTTCCGATCACAGACTGAATACTCGCAATCGTTTTGGCAATATCTCTCCGCTGATGTGATTCTTTCCCCCAGGGAGTTCTTAAAATTTTTCTATAAATTCTAGACCAGGGATCCCGAAAGGCCGCGAAGGTATGACCCCCAATTTCACAATGCGGCATCTGTGCAATGGCCTTCACGCCCTTCGGCTCTTCAAGGCAGGCCTTTCCCGTCAAAAAAAAGGTAACACGAATACCATATCGCCCGGCAATTTCGGCATACTTGTTGGCCAATTCAACTTCAGTACAGGAAGAAAATGGCGTATCAGTCCCACGATAGGATCGCTGATGCACATCTCCTGTTAAGCAAATCATTGGCAAGGATTCAATCAAGCGTGACTCATACTAAACACCAACCATTTCAGAAAAATTCTCTCTCAAGCGGCTTGTACCTCACGTTTTTCCCATAGAGAGGAATAGAGGGCTTCTGTTTTCGTCACCATGGATTCCAGGGAATAGTGACCATCAATAAGCTGCCGTGCAAATTGGCCCATGGCCTTACCTTGATGGGGCTCCCGAAGCAACCAGGCCATGTGATGCGCCAACGCGACAGGATCTCGTGGCGGCACAAGCAATCCCGTTTCGCCATGGCGAATCACTTCTGGAACACCCCCCACTGAGGAAGCCACCACAGCTCGTTCCATGGCCATCGCTTGGAGCAATGTCTGTGGCATCCCTTCTTCCAATGACGGCAACACAAACACATCCATGACCTGTAATAACTCAGGAATATCTTCTCGAAACCCTGTGAGTACGACGGTCCTCTCTAAATTTCGTTCGCGAATGTGGTCAAGCAATGTTTGACGCTCCGGCCCGTCTCCCACCATGAGACAACAGACCGAAGGGAATTCCTTCTTCAGAAGGCACATGGCATCGATGAACACATCCATACCCTTTTCAGAGCGAAGAAAAGAAACCGTTCCCACCACTGGTTGTCCTGCCTGAATGCCTAGCTCTCGCTTGAGATCTCCAGTCGGCACACCAGGGTGAAACCGTTCCATATCCACTCCTGTGGGGATAGAAAATACGGCAGCAGGATTTAAGCCGTTGTGATCGATTAATTGTTGACGAACCGCCTCGCCAGTTGTGGACACCGCATGAGGCAACCGCCGATACAACAGAGCATGCCGGAAGGAGACCGAGACAGGAGTACTCTTATGACGAGCTCTCACAATCACGGGCCGGCAAGAAGAGAATCGTCCGGCTAAGGCCGCCATCCAACTATCTTGTGAGCCATGTGTATGAATGATCTGAATTTTATGCTTCGCAATCAACTTGAGAAATTTCGGCATTAATCGTCCCCATCCACCTATTCCTACCGGAATCGCTTCGCAACACAATCCCTCCTGATTGGCTAATCGGACTAAGGCACTATGTTCCGGAGCGGCAATCACCACCTGATGGCCACGAAGGCCCATCGCTTTGGCCTCAGACAAGATGCGATATTCTTGCCCTCCTAAACCAGAGGAAGACTCAGTATGTAAAATCCGAAATCCTGCCATACCCTTCGCAAACCACCTGTCCATTTTCAACATATGGAAAAAAATAATTCCCCGGCACGACGAGACAAACGGTCACTTTTTTTCCTGAAATTCCCATAACTTGGCATACTTCACAAAGGTGTAATAGGCATAGAGAATAGAAAGAATCAAGCCAGGCGTCCGATCGAATATTCCCCCACGGAACACAAACATTTTGATAAACGTAAAGAGAGGATGAGAAAACAGTTGGTGTGCTCGGAATCGTCGACCTTGGCCATGCATCACTTCTGCTCGAAGGGTGGAATAGCGATCCATTTTTCCAAAGTAT
>JAOUQB010000385.1 GCA_029879555.1 Nitrospirota bacterium
CACTTCGTACGGACGCTCCTATTTTTGCCTCAGGCGAAGTCCTCCATAAACAAAATTCTGAAGAATTAGAACGATGGCTGGAAAACCTCAAACCTGAGGATTTTGGAAAATCTGATGCATAACAGCCACAACATTTTGCTATCGGCATTAGGTAGAACCGACCAGCGAGCGAACCCGTGATGGCCGAAACCAATACGCTTATTCCATTGAAAGTTCATGGGGTCTTAGTTGACCCTAACACCGACACCCAAATTGTGGTGCTCCGGGATGAGCAAAATTCTGAGGTTCTGCCGATTTGGGTGGGGACCGCCGAGGGCACATCTATTCGGCTTGCCTTGGAGAATGTGATCCCTCCACGACCCATGAGCCACGATCTGATCTGTAGCTTTGCCTCGCATCTTGGATTTACTCTCGATAAAGTCGTCATTACTGAAGTCAAAAATAATACCTATTTTTCGACCTTATTTTTATCCAAAGATGGCTTAGAAAAATCTGTGGACTCCAGGCCCAGCGATGCCATTGCCCTAGCGGTTCGCTGCCAATGTCCTATTTATGTCACCCCTGAAGTACTTGAACAACGCGGTGGGGAAGACCTCGACACGTGGCTTTCGAAGCTGGATCAAAAAGGATCGGAACAACCAGAAGCTTAATTTGTGACCGCAAAGAATTTATTGACCGTCTGAAAGGAAATGTATTGCTCATGAAATCGTTTCAAGCCAAACCCCTTGAAGTTGAACGAAAATGGCTGCTTATTGATGCCAAAGGGAAAACGGTAGGCCGTCTTGCGACTCAAGTGGCCTCTATTCTCAGAGGAAAACATAAGCCCACGTTTACCCCAAATGTCGATACTGGCGACCATGTGGTCATTATCAATTCCAGCCAGATTCAATTTACCCGCAATAAGTTCAAAGACAAAATCTATTATCACCACACTGGATATCCTGGGGGGCTCAAAGCTATTTCAGCCGAGCATCTGCATGCCAAAAAACCCACCGAAATTTTGTCCAAAGCTATTCGAGGGATGCTGCCCAAATGCACTCTAGGAAAGCAGATGGCTAAAAAGCTTCGGATTTATGGTGGAGCCGAACACACACACCAAGCTCAAAACCCGACTCCGTTGGCCCTGTAACATGAGTTCAGTCACTCTTTAGCGTAAGAAGGAGAAACAGCGACATCATGGTTGACACCATTCAATACGCCACTGGCAAAAAGAAATATGCGATTGCCCGAGCATGGATCGAACCTGGTCAAGGCACCATTCAGATCAATTCTCGAGCCCTAGAGGATTACTTCCCACGGCTCACGCACCAAATCCAGGTGCAAACGCCATTTGAAGTGACCAAAACTGAAGGCCAATTTAATGTGAAGGCCACCCTCACAGGCGGCGGAATCTCAGGGCAAGCTGGAGCCCTCCGGCATGCCATTGCCAAAGCCTTGGCGTTGCATACGTCTTCCTTACGGGACCCTCTCAAAAAACAGGGTCTGTTAACACGAGATTCTCGTGTGAAGGAACGTAAAAAATATGGTCAAAAAGGAGCCCGGGCTAAGTTCCAATACTCCAAACGTTAATTTTTTTGGCTCCAAGAACTTGGTTCATGAGCGAATGGGGGGAGGTTCACTGGAACCTCCCCTTTTTTCATGTCAGAATGAACGTGAGCGTCAAGAACATCCCGAAATACGGCTCCCCTTCTTAGCTGTTCTAAGAACAAGGAAATATGAGGATGGGTTGTCGTGTGGGCTACACCCTCATTACTAAGAGAAATTCATGAAAGATCAACTTCGTGTCACAGTCATTGGCGCTAGTGGATATACGGGAGGCGAATTACTCCGCTTACTCAGTCTCCACCCTCAGGCAAAGATTACCCAGATTGTAGCTTCTAGCAAGTCAGAAGGCCTCTCAATCTCTACCCTCCTTCCGAATTTGAGCAAAACCATTGATGTGCCGTTATCCACGCTCGATATCCCGGCCATTGCTAAAGAGGCAGATTTGGTTTTTCTGGCCTTACCGCATACTCAGTCACTGGCCCCCGTGGCTGAACTTCTTTCTCATAAAAAATTGGTCGTCGATTTGAGTGCTGACTATCGTCTCAAAGACGCGCAAGTCTACGAGCAATGGTATCAAACCACTCACCCAAATCCTGACATCTTAAAAGACGCGGTGTATGGGTTGCCGGAATTTCACCGCGCAGCCATTGCCAAGAGCCAACTAGTCGCCGTGCCTGGGTGCTACCCGACCGTCGCCATTTTGCAGTTGGCTCCATTTGTGGCCCAAGACCTCATTGAACCACAATCCATTATCATTGATGCAAAATCAGGAGTGTCTGGTGCTGGACGCACACCATCTCAAGGCTTTCACTTCCCAGAAGCCAATGAAGCCATTCATGCCTATAAAATCGCCACTCATAGGCATTTACCCGAGATTGAGCAAGGCCTCAACTATCTCCGCTCCTCTTCTGGAAAGATCGCATCGGCTTCTCCCATCACGATCATGTTTACCCCTCACCTCATCCCCATCAATCGAGGGATCCTCAGTACGGCTTATGCCAAAATTCGATCAGGCATGACGTCGTCTGACGTCAAAGATATTTACCACCGTTTCTACCAAGATGAACCGTTTATTCGGGTATGTCCTCAGGCAGAGGCCGTCAATCCTCGAAACCTCCGAGGCGCAAACTTTTGTGATTTGAGCAGTACCTTTGATCCTCGAACGGGCCTTATCATTAGCAGTGGCGCCATCGACAATCTGGTGAAAGGGGCAGCAGGGCAAGCCATTCAATGCATGAATCTCATGGTAGGATTCCCGGAAACCATGGGATTAACAAGTCCGGGACTGTTCCCCTAACACCTCCACCATCGACCAAATCAACGGAAAAGGGATAGCCATGTCAAAACGAGTCACCGGGGGCATTACCGCACCGAAGGGGTTTCTGGCGGCAGGAATACACTGCGGCATTAAACGGACAAAACAACTGGATCTGGCACTTGTCACGTCAGAAATTCCTGGTCCCATCGCCGGGGTCTTCACCAAGAATACCATCCCCGCCGCCCCCATAACGCTCAATCGACAATATCTGAAAAAAGGAACGGGACAAGCCCTGATCATTAACAGTGGAAATGCGAATGCGTTTACTGGGATGGAAGGACTTGACCATGCCCGAGAAACAGTCAAATTAGTCGCCGAACACTTGGCCATCCCCAAACACCGTGTATTTGTGAGTTCTACGGGCGTCATTGGGGTTCCCCTTCCCATGCCCGCGTTGAGAAAAGGAATTCCCATTATTACGACAAAGCTCAGGAAAGCCGGGCATCGAGATGCCGCCCAAGGCATTATGACGACAGACACGCGACCCAAAACCATCGCCGTCCAACAACGTATCGGTGGAAAAGTCGTGACGATCGGCGGAATGGCAAAGGG
>JAOUQB010000386.1 GCA_029879555.1 Nitrospirota bacterium
CTTTTGGGCCCGGTAACGTCAGGGTACGGCTTGTCCCGGTGAACGCCTCTCTCAGGGAAACCGGCAGGTCTGTTTCCAAATCAGCCCCGGCCATGGCAAAGCCTCTGAACGAGGCCCCTTCCCGTTGTGCGCCACGCCCAAACATGCCTTCAAACATGTCACCGAAATCCGCGCCGCCGCCTTGTGAAAATCCGGGATGCGGTTGGCCGCCGGGGTAGGCCCCTCCAGCTTGTTGGCGTGCACGCTCATAGGCTTCGGCTTCTTTCCAGTTTGGGCCGTATTGATCGTATTTTTTCCGGTTGGCTTCATCGCCTAAGACTTCATAGGCCTCATTGAGTTCTTGGAATTTCTTTTCCATCGCGGCTTTTTTCTCACCAGGGTGTAAGTCCGGATGGTATTTGCGTGCGAGCCGTCGGTAGGCTTTCTTCAGTTCCTTTTGGTCCGCTGTCTTGGGAACGCCTAAAATACTGTAAAAGTCTTGGGTCGTGTTGGCCATGGTTTGTCCTTCGAGAAGCAGAATCGTATGAATGTATTATAACGAAAAGGAGAGAGAGGTTTCAGGAAAATTGTCTTTTTTGCCGTAGAAATGTGCAGCGAATGCCCGTGTTTTGGCAGCATTGTTTTTTTTAGTAACAGAAAGGACTTGAGAAAGGCTCTGGGCAACGGCTTGGCGAAATCAGTCACACAAGAAACGCTTTGCGGATGGTGGTCAGGAAATCTTGCACTAGCTTGTGGTCAGGGGCGTGGGTGCAGTCCCTGAGATGCTGTTGACAGTGTTGTAAAAGATCTTCGCCAAGATCGATCACATGGCCTATGCCCATTTCGCCGCTTTGGATCTGGAGAAGGGTTGCCCCTAAGGCGGTAGATGAAATCTGAACCGTGAACGCTCCGGTCTCTAACAGTTCGCGTAAATTGTCGAGCACCCGGATATAGGCGACGGCATACTTGGCCGGACGGTCATCTTTTTTGTCGAGAAACTTGGTGCGTTGATTCCGGGCATAGTTCGTAAAGGCTTCAAAGGCTTGGGTGGGAGACCAGATGGCTGGAAAGAGTGTACGAAGGTGCTGGCCCCATTCATCCGCAGTGACGATGGGAGCGAGAAGAGTTTCCAAGGCAAGTGGGTGACACTGGCTGGCGAGCATGAGAAATTGCCCCACTTCCCAGGCGGTCTCGTCGCCTTCTGCTTTCGTCCACTGAGTAGCCTGATATTTAAAGCCAAGCTGAAACATGTGTTGCGTGGGCATCACATACACGCGTCGGAAATCTCGGTCGCTTTCTTTCGTAGCGAGGCCATGAGCCTGTGAACCTACCAGCACCTTCAGAATGGTCTGCAATTGATCCGGTGTCTCATGAGTCATGGTGAATGCGATCCATCTTTCACCGTCTTACAGGTGCGTGAAGCCAAAGATGAAGAGAATGCCACGGCCCACAAGAAGAATGGTGACCATGCCGGGTGCGACGTGAGTGATGAGCGTCTTTCCGCCAAACCAGCCGGCCAAACAGGGTTTGACTAGAGCATTGGTCATTGCCACCAGGGTCATGGCCGTTGCCGCTGCCCATCAGGAGGGGCCTTCTTCTGTGAGGTGGATCACCGATAATGTGATGGCATCCACGTCGGTTGTTCCTGCCACAAGACTTGAGGCATAGAGCCCTTGATCATCCAAATACGGTTGAGCGATTTTCGACAATAACAGACAGCGGCATATAACACACCAAATCCTAGAAAGCAGAGAAATGTATTGTTCAGTGTCATCATGGTGTGTGCGGTGGCAAAAAAACCGAAGCTTCTTGCTTCAAAAACCTCGAAATGTGTCAGTCTCAATCAAGTTGATGAACCATCAATCTATGAGGAGACGGAGAGAACCGCCGCACCTTGGATTGTCCCCGCTTTGAGAGCCTGAAGCGCACGATTCGCCTGTTCAAGCGGAAACGACGTGGTATGCGTTCGAATAGGGATGGCGGCAGCTTCGCGTAATAAATCCAATCCGTCTTGTCTGGTGTTGGCTGTGACACTTTGAAGTGTGCGTTCGTGAAACAGATCGAGGCTATAGTCCAACGAAGGAATGGGAGTCATATAGATACCTGCCAACGCGAGTGTCCCGCCTTTTTCTAAGGCTTGTAATGCCGGAGGAACCAGTTCACCGGCTGGGGCAAAAAGGATGGCCGAATGAAGGGTGGCCGGCGGCATGTCGGCGGCTTCGCCCACCCAGACCGCCCCTAATTGCCGAGCTAAGTTGCGATGTTCTTCGCGAAGCGAACACACGTAGACTTCACACCCCCAATGTCGGGCAATTTGAATCGTGATGTGCGCCGATGCGCCAAACCCATAGAGCCCGAGCCGCTGGCCAGGTTGCACCTGACTGCGTCGTAGGGCCCGATAGCCGATAATGCCGGCACATAAGAGCGGGGCCGCTTCTTCGTCGCTAAAAATAGCAGGAATCAGATACGCAAAACGTTCGGACACCAGGGCATATTCAGCGTATCCCCCGTGTACATGGTATCCGGTAAATGTGGCTTGGGCACACAGGTTTTCTCGACCGGTCTGGCAAAACTCGCAGGTCTGGCAAGTGGCCTGAAGCCAGGCAATGCCCACACGATCCCCTGCTTTCAAGATTGTGACGTTAGGACCGACTTGATCGACGATCCCCACCGTTTCATGTCCCGGAACAATGGGACGAGTCGATGGCGGCAATTCCCCTTCAACGACATGTAAGTCAGTGCGACAGACTCCGCACACATGCACCTTCACCCGCACCTGGCCGGGTCCTGGCTCGGGAAGAGGAAGATCACACATCCGTAATGGATTGGTCGTGACATCTCCATCCTGTTCGAGCAGCATGGCTTTCATCGTAGCTCTGACTTTCTCGGAAAAAAAGAAGGCATGATTTCATCCTCGTGGTAGAGTTGGGGAAGCACGTTGGCTTTGCGGCATGTAATCATCATAGCGAATTCCTCAGATCAGGTGAAGGTACCGTTAAGGAGACGGAGTGAGTAGAGCATCGAGAAAGGGAAGGCCGGTTCGTCCTAATCGACGGCTATGGAATCTTGGTCAACGTCCTAAAGGGCGCTCCCGCCCCTCCAAACGGTTCGGATGGCTTCGCAAATTTCCAGTCAAACTCTTCTTAGGCATAGTCAGCCTGTTTTTCCTGTTTGAAATCTTCACGCTGCCCCTGTTCTCTATTGCCAATCTCGACACTGACAATCCGAAAGTGACAGCGCTCATGGAGCAACGGAAAGAAGAAGCTAAAGACGCAGGCAACACACTACGCATTGACTACCGCTGGGTACCCTTATCCAGAATTCCCAAACATGTGCGAATGGCAGTCTTAGTGGCGGAAGATGGTGCGTTCTATTCGCATGCTGGCGTGGATTGGCATGAAGTCTGGGAATCTGTCGAAACCAACTGGGAAGAAG
>JAOUQB010000387.1 GCA_029879555.1 Nitrospirota bacterium
CATTCCAGAATTCCTCTTTTTTCTCGGAACTCCTTTGTGCCTTCTTATATGGTGTTTTTCCTATTGTTCGGGCTTTTGGGAAAAAATAGCTCTTCTCATCCAACTCCTAACCATCGCCTCTTTCAGCTCCTGGTTCCTTGCCATTCAGTTAAATCTATTCTCCCAAAATTCCTAGCGCACCCGGGTGGACTCAAGTCTTTTCTTTTTGAAATCTCATCATAAAGAGAGAGCGATACCACTCATTCAGGGTGTTCTATCTGCCTTCGGTGTGTAAGAAGGAAAACAAAGGTGGATTCCCAATAACAAATGTTGGGAATGACGGGGGAGCGCAATATTGGGTTACATCAAATTTGACAGGAACACTAAGGATCTATTGATTTGCTTCGTTGTCGCTGAAAAACTTTGGTTTTCAGCAAGTAGGCCACACCACCACCGAGCACTAACCCGATCCCCCAGCCCACCAACACATCCGTCACATAATGTGCGCCAAGATAGATGCGTGATAGTCCAATTAGGCCCATCAATGGCCAGCCCACCCATCCCAACGAAGGATATAACGTGACCAAAAATACAATGGCTGTACTGGAATTCACCGCGTGGTTCGATGGCATACTCATACTTCCCCCACACCCCACCATTTCATGAACCTGGGCAAGGATTTGGCAGGGACGCGGACGCCCAATCAGGTTTTTTAGCTGGCCACCAAATAAGTCACTTAACCCAATTAACAATCCCAGGGAAGGCGCAGCAAACTTCGCTTCGTTCCAATTCGTCCATCCCCAGCAGGCTAGCGCCAAAACCCCAGGAATAAGCAGGTTACTTTCTTGCGAACATTGAAACATGAACCAGTCTAATGCTGGAAGTTGACCAGCCCATCCATTGATTACTCGAAACCATTCTTCGTCGAAGGCCATCTTTATCATTTACTCTATCTATTCTTAGGAGATCCACGGGTAAAAGAAGAATTAATCTCATCTTCAACCCCTTGCCTTGTTATGCTAGCATGCCAAACTGATGAACCAAGGAGTCATGACATGTTGATTGATACCCATGTGCATTTAGATGATTTACGATACGACGCTGATCGGGAGGCCGTTTTCCAGCGCGCACAGGAAGCTGGCGTCGAAGCCTTTATTACCATCGGCTGTGACCTATCAACCAGCACCTCTGCAGTGAAGTTAGCCACCGAACGACCAAACGTGTATGCCACCGTTGGAGTACATCCTCATGAAGTCAAACGAATCGAGTCCCATTGGTATGATGAATTGCGTCAATTGGCCCAGAACCAGAAGGTTGTGGCATTTGGAGAGATCGGGCTTGATTTTCATTACGATCATTCGCCACGAGAAACCCAACGTCAACGATTCCGCGAACAGATTGCCTTGGCCAAATCTCTGAGCCTCCCCCTGGTCATCCATACTCGAGAAGCACAAGAAGAGACCATGACTATTCTTCGAGAAGAACATGCCGAATCGATTGGAGGGGTCTTGCACTGTTTTTCAGGAGATCCCTGGTTAGCCAAGGAGGCGCTGGACTTGGGCTTCTATCTCTCGTTTTCCGGAATCATTACCTTTCGAAATGCCACAGTCCTTCGAGACATCATTCGCACCGTCCCTGATGATCGCCTTCTCATCGAAACCGACGCACCGTACCTTACGCCGGTCCCTTTTCGAGGGAAACGCAATGAGTCCGCCTATGTTACACGTGTGGCAGAGCAAATAGCTGAATTGAAATTTGCAGATTCGGCAACGGGCCTCGCTCAAGTCGCAGAATTGACCACTGATAACGCCAAACGTCTCTTTAAAATCTCTTCATGATGCGATTCCGTTGCCGAAGTTTTTTGGGCAACTTCCGAGGATTACCCTTCTTATCTTTGGCTCTTGTGGGCATATCCTCCCCGTCATCTTTGCCTACAAGCTTCCCTTTGGCAGACTGAAGAGATGATCGTTGTCGACTCCCCTTGTGCAATCTGGTCAAGAATTCCTGGGAACGAATCACAAAGGCGCCAAAGGCGCGGGCCACATTGGTTACTTCCAGATCGGATGACACCACGGCCGTCTCTTTTCCATACTGACGAATCAGCTGTTGGATTACCTGATCAGCTCGTTCACCCTCTGCGGTGTACATGACGGTCACTCCAGTCTGATGACTCGTGTGTCTCAGATTGCCTGGTTGTCGCCATGCATCAAAAATGACGGTCAGGGGACAGTGAACCTCTTGCGAATACCTCCCCAAGCGAGCGACGAATTGATCTCGGTGCCCCTCCCCTTGTCCCACCACTTTTTGCGGAGGAAGTCCCATCGCCCCCAAGACATTGTAGCCATCAATGATAAGATGCTTAGGAATCACGTCATGTCGCTCTCGTTTCAAACCATGTCACGAAAAATGATAACCAGTTTACCCTTGAATCTGGCTGAGATCCACTCCGCTTGCCTTGACAAGAAGGAAATCATCTGCGAAAAAAGATAGAAACACCTGTATGCTTTATGCCAGCTAATCGAAACGGTTTCATTTCTCCCTTTCTTGTTATCCTCCTTCTGATCTCATTCAACACTGCGTGGGGGGGACAGTCAGGACTGCGCCTTCCTCTTCAGGGGAAAAAGTCGACCTCTGCCCACTTCGTGGCCACACGCACGGCTGATACGCTGGTGCGCAATATTCGTGCGCATCAACATAAAAAGTACACGCGTCTCGTCCTTGATTTAGATAAAGCCGTTCATCCCGCGCCTGTAGACCGACGCACTGAGAACGAATTTTTCCTGGAACTCCCTCACACACGCATTGGGGAAAAGACTCTTTCCAAAACGGTCGGTAAAAATTTCCCCCTTGATCTACGTGTTGTTACAAATGCACAAGGGTCGCTGGTGCTCACGATTCCCACCAAACCGTGGAAACGATATAAATGGTATGTCCTACATAAGCCCACACGCCTCGTCTTAGATCTGTACCCTGATCCTTCCCAGAAGACCACAGTCGTCAAGGCACCAGATCCATCCCCACCACCATCAGCTCCAGCTCCGGTTGTCGCCCAGGCTCCACCACCTCCAGTGATTGTGGCGCCACCAGCCGCATCCGTGACTAAAAAAGAGATGATCATTGTGCTTGACCCCGGACATGGCGGAAAAGATCCAGGGGCATTAGGGCGAAAAGGGACGAGGGAAAAAGATATCGTCTTGAAGATTTCGAATCATCTTCGAGATCTTCTGGAGAAAGAAGCCAATGCCACGGTGTTCATGACCCGCGATTCCGACGTGTTTATCGAATTAAAAGATCGGGCCACCTTTGCTAATCAACACAAAGCCGATCTGTTCGTCTCGATTCACATTAACTCCCATCCTCAACAATCCATCAAGGGCCTGGAACTGTATCACTTCGGAGAGGCCAGTGACCCACGAGCGCTTGAAGTTGCGGCC
>JAOUQB010000389.1 GCA_029879555.1 Nitrospirota bacterium
CACATCCGGCATCGCCGCCACCCATTTATACACAATTGGCAAAGACGCAACATTGCGTAACTGTTGCTCCGCCTCCCGCTCCAGCGGCACACCCTTAACCCAAGCTTTTATCGGAACACCATGACTCGGATTAATCAAGATATAGTTAAAATCTGTTTTCACGTTTACTTAAACATCTCCCCTTCGCATCAGATCTATTATTTTTCATTCCCCTGCCGATCAAAAGAATAGTCCCTCCCAAGAATAAGATAACACCAAAATTTAGGAGCAAATCTTCTCAAGATTCTCGCTGAAACCCCAAACATCGAGTCTGTTCAAAATAGTTCACTAGTCTGTGCAAAGGGGCTTCAGCCAAGCCAGACACAGGAAGTTCATTGTTTTTTCCTGAAGCATCCCTTCCATAACTGGGCAAGGAAAATATTCAGAAAACTGCATTCAACTGTTTTCACATGGCCCTTCCCTTCTTGATCATTTACGATCCACTCCACAGTATTCTAGAAAAAATTTTGATAGCATCCAATTCCGGGAAACAGGCTTGCTCTTTTTTCCTCATGAAGATAATCTAAAAAAAATGAGAGTGACTCCACTCCACGGATAAGGAGAAAAATACATGAGGTCTCAACGATTTCCTTGGAAAATGGTGGGAACCATTGGCCTAATCCTTGGATTGTCCTCCGGGTGTGGACGATCCTTAGTGGAATTTAGGGAAGTCCCCATCAGCCAACCAACACTTACGCCCTTAACTTTGGAACAGGTAGCGACCGGAATTCAGATGGGCGGGGAAAAATCAGGATGGCAAATGACCTACCTCAACCCCGGAGAGGTAATCGGAAATTTCACCTCCAGAAGATATTCCGCCGCCGTATTCATTCCATTTTCCACGCGCGCCTACTCTATCTTTTATAAAGCGAGTCGTGGTTTGGATTATGAAGAAAACGATATAATATTTGGAGAAAAAATTCACAAGAAATATAACCAACTCGTTGAAGCCTTGAAGCACTCCATTGGGAATGAATTAATTATGCCTCCTCCAGCCATTCATGTCGAAGAATCAACAGCCCCCCCGGCAAGTACACCTTCGGCGAAAGAAGAGTATCAAGAGCCGCTTGACATGGAAGATTTGGCCAAATGGTTACGGAGGAAAGAGCGCGAAAGCCAAAACGCTTCGGACTCATCTTCTACTCCATCACCTTAAATCAGGATTCCGCAGGAGGAACCTTCTACCGTGGGGAAGTTACGGTCAAGAACATTCTAGGGCCAAAAGACCAACCGGTTTTTCCGGGGTGGGATAAGCGGATTCAGGAGGATGCGCATTATCAAACATCATATACCCACAACTGGACCACAATCGGCAACTCCTCTAATAACGTCCGAGAGCGTGGCACTAGCTCTACCCGTTCCTCCTGCTGTATATAGCAAACCAAATCTGAAGCAGCTGGTCATAAAGAATCAATTCGTCCAGGGCATGAACTCTCCCACTACCCGGATCGGGAGCATAAACAAACATCACACAAAGAGTCGCTCCCCCCCAACTGTGTCAAAGAGTTAGCATGTAGAACGAACCATCGAACCCATCCCTCACACCTCCCCATGAACGAGACTCACCGGATATCCGTCACAGAAATCTGATGGTTCAAGCATCTGGCCAGGTGTACCATTTCCGTCTAAAGAATCCCACACTGACTAATGCATTTGAAGTTGATCTGAAATAGGTGGGCACGCGACGAAATCATGATGGGATAGTTGAACAAACCAAAGCGAATCGTCGGATAAATCAGAAAAGTGGAAAAAGAGAATTGCGCCCCTTGAACTACTCGCCAGATAAAGACAACGCTGAAACCCAAAGCTACATTAGGAATACCCTCTTACTAAATCTGCGATACATGAAATTCATGATTACCTCCAGCTCTCACAGAACTCTTCTCCAAAGCTAGCCTGGCGTTCCTCTACCACCCACGTTTTTGAAATTATTGTGTGGTCTGAAATGCACCAAAGCAAATAACCCCGCCCAAAGGGCGGGGCTTTTCAAAACCCTAAAATCACCTTCATCTGATCAAACATCTTACACCTCGTCGGATATTTTCAGACCTACATCAGATGTTAGTTCGTCTCTTCTACTGTATGCCAGGTTCGTTTATCCAGCATGCGCTTCTCATATCACAATCTGGATCGGCCTCCAGCCGACTGAATGTTTCCTCCCCGCCCAAAGGGCGGGGCTTCCACATTCGTCTTAGTGAGCCACAACCAAACTTGAGAACATTCCAATTTAAGGACCGTTCAGCCAAGAATCACCCGACGTTTGATTGCCTCTTGCGTAATAACTGGCATGCTCTTGCACTACCATGTTTACAGGAGAATTCCCATAATGCTAAGGCAAGTTGCCTATCTTGCGGCACTCCATCCCCAATCCAAAGAAGACTTCCTAAAGCCGTACAACTATCATAATGTTCCATTCTACATCCTTTTTCGAAGAGCCCCATTCCTCTTCCCAAATCCTTGGTGTTACCACTCCCCAACACATATCCACTAGCGAGATGAAAGCAAACTTCTCCGTTTCCTTTTTCACATTGCTCTTCCAAAGGTTCCCCAGCTTCCTTTGATTCCGGTGAAAAAAATTTATCTACCTCACTCTCTGGGGTGGAGGACGGTGGGGGAATCGGAGTGGATAAAAGGTTAGATCCCGTCAGACTCTGAACCTGAGACTGCAATGCCTCCAATTGTTGTTGAAGGCTCGCAAATTGCTCATTACTTACTTGTTCTTCCCCGGTTGACACCAACAAGTTTCCTGATGAAGCACTAGGTGGGAAAAAAACAAACTCTCCCTGCTCTGCAGATAAGCGCCATAATTCTGGCCGTTGGGTATGCCCAATTAATTGAGCAGCAGAATACACGCGTTGATCAAGATAAGTATAAAGTTCCGAGGCCGGAATAATACCATCACCATTCAAATCTGCCAGCCCTTTCCCTAATCCGTTTAAGAGAAAATAGGTAAAGGCACTATGACCCCATTCTGGACTTTCAATAGCTTGTTGATCTGACCCTCCGGCAGTAATTAATTGCCGCCCTTTTTCCCGAGTGATGACCTTCATATATTCAGCAGTCAGAGGAGAAAGACTGCGAAATCGTTGGCCGGCAATTCCTCCATAACAGACATCGATTAAAAACAACACTTGCTTGGCAGGCAAAGCCTGAGCCAAAGTTCTGATCACTCCCATATCAATGGCGGTAGCACTCAATGAGGTAGGCTTTGATTCAACTGGAAGCAAGTAGCCCATCGTGCTCCCCATTCCAAACTGCCTCGTTTCTCCATGGCCTGCAAAGAAGACCACAACCCGATCTGATTCACCAACCATTGTGGGCAAACGATCTCCAAGTTCCGATAAGATGGCTTGTCTCGTGGC
>JAOUQB010000388.1 GCA_029879555.1 Nitrospirota bacterium
TTCCCCAGGGCGAATTTTGCGCGCTGATGGGACCGAGCGGTAGCGGAAAAAGTACGCTGCTACATCTGGTCGCCGGGTTGGATTGGGTGACATCCGGCGATTTGGTCTTGGATGGGCGCTCCTGTGTCGCGTTTGGTGATCGTGAATGGACGCATTGGCGCCGGGAAAAAGTCGGGATGGTGTTTCAGGCGTTTCAT
Source organism: Nitrospirota bacterium (assembly GCA_029879555.1). Taxonomy (GTDB): domain Bacteria; phylum Nitrospirota; class Nitrospiria; order Nitrospirales; family UBA8639; genus Nitrospira_E. The sequence continues at coordinate 198 of JAOUQB010000388.1, forward strand.
CTCATTCCGGGATTGACGATCGAAGACAATGTCGCGTTGCCATTGCGTTTACGAGGCGACTCCTCTGCTGCGGTGCGTACACAGGCGACCGCGATGTTGGACAGGGTGGGCATGAGTCATCGGCTCGGACATCGTTCACATGAGTTGTCGGGTGGCGAGCAACAGCGTGTGGCGATTGCCCGTGCTTTTGTGCATCGTCCACGATTGATTGTCGCGGATGAACCAACGGGGAATTTGGATGGGCCGACGGGCGAGAATATTGTGTCGTTGCTTCGGCAATGTGCCCGAGAGTTTGGACAAACGGTGCTCCTGGCCACGCACTCGTTGAGTGCCGCACAGGTGGCTGATCGTGTACTCACTATTCGAGACGGACAGTTGGAGTCATAGCGTATGGATCTTTCAACGGTTATTGCCGGCGTATCATTTCGTGTGGGGCTCATGAATGCTTCGGGGGCCTTGTGTGTGACGCAGGCGGAATTGGATGCCTTAGGCGAGTCGGATGCCGGTGCGATTGTCACGAAGTCGATGACGCCACTGGCGCGTGAGGGGAATCCTCTGCCACGGTATGTGGCCTTTGACGGAGGGTCGATCAATTCGATGGGCTTACCGAATCTGGGGTATCCAGCGTACGCCAAGCTTATTCCCGGGTTGAAGCGCTTTAAGAAGCCGGTGGTCGCCAGTTTAGCCGGGCTGCATCCCGATGATTTCTTAGCGGGTGCGACGGCCTTGAACGCGGCTGGTCCTGATTTAGTCGAAGTGAATTTGTCCTGTCCCAACATTCCCGGAAAACCACAGATTGGCTATGATTTCGACGAAACCGAGCGGCTGCTCAAAGCGATTCGAGATATTTTTACGATTCCCTTTGGCGTCAAACTGCCGCCATATTTTGATCCCATTCATCATCAAAAAATCGCTGAGGTACTGCAACGAATCGGCGTGGCCTTTGTGACCGTCATCAATTCGGTGGGCAATACCCTCGTCGTGGACCCTGAGCTGGAACGGGTGGTGATCAAGCCTAAGGGCGGATTTGGCGGGCTTGGTGGGCGCATCATCAAGCCCGTGGCATTGGCCAACGTGCGTGCGTTTTGGAAGATCTGGGGCGATCGCATTCCGATTATTGGCACGGGCGGCGTGGAAAACGGGACTGATATTTTTGAGCACGTGCTCTGTGGAGCTTCAGCGGTTCAGATTGGCACCATCTTCGTGGAGGAAGGTGTCGGCGTGTTTTCTCGGCTCGAACGGGAAGTAACTGAGTGCCTGGAGCGAAAACGGTATTTGTCGTTGATGGCGTGTCGAGGAAAATTGCAGGAGCTGGACTAGCCGGAATGCGCCAACGCCTTAAGGGGCACTTAGGGGGGGACCCTTCGGAATAATCTTGAGCGCGATGGCTTGACGGAGGAGTTGCGCCACATTCCTGACGCGTAACCGTCGCATGAGGTTAAACCGGTGGACTTCCACCGTCCGAACACTAATCGATAACCGCTGTCCTATTTCTCGATTCGTACATCCTTGAGCCACCAAGCGGAGAATTTCTTTTTGCCGGGTGGTGAGGCTTTGTTCAGGTGAGCCGGCTTCCGATGCAGCTTCGGTTGAGTCCTGTTCTTCCACGTTGTCTTTGGGCATCGCGATTATAGACCCCACGCATTTTTGATTAGTCGTTTTAACATAGGCCCCACTTCTGGGACAACCGCATCCATGCTCAGTACGCTTCTTCTCCTCGTCATCGAACATCTGCGTCATCGCCCCATTCGAGCGCTATTAACAGCAGTTGGGGTGGCTATCGGCGTCGCGGCCTGGCTCGCCATCCGCGTGGTGAATGGAGAAGTCTACCAATCCTTTGAGCAATCAGTGGAGTCGGTGGTCGGGGACGCCTCGGTTACGGTCTCCGGTGGATCTGAGGGTTTGGATGAGCAAATTCTGAAGGTGATTCAAGGGCACCCAGGGGTGCGATCAGCCAGTCCCATTCTGAAAATTGAGGGTGAGATTCAGGCGGGTGCGTGGGCGGGACGTCCTCTTCTGATTTGGGGGATGGATCTCGTGGAGCAAGGGAAAGGCTGGGAAGCAGAGGGAGTGTCAGGAGTGATACCCGAGGAGGACTGGGAGCAGTTTTTCGCCCCTACCACGATTTTTCTGGAAGAAGCATTAGCCAGGCAGCTTAGCCTGAGTCAGGGAGCCAATCTTTCGGTGAAAGTCCAGAGGAAGGTCCATGAACTGGTGGTCGGAAAGTTGGTGGGATCGTTCGGCCTTCACGGGGGTGTGCAGCAACAAGTGGTGATGGATATCGCGGCGGCGCAATGGACTTTTGGATGGTTGGGGCGTCTGCATCATGTGGCCATTGTGCCAGAACCTGGCGTGGCGGTTTCTGTCTTGATTCAAGAGCTCCAATCAATCGTGCCGGAGACTATCCAGATTCGTCAGTCTTCTCGACGCAATCGGCAAGTGGAATCCATGCTACGTGCCTTTCAAATGAATTTGACCATGCTGAGTGGTATGAGTCTGCTGGTTGGGATCTTTTTGGTGTACAACACGACGGCCTTTTCGGTTGTCCAGCATCGACGAGAGATTGGCATTCTCAGGTCGCTCGGAATGGAGCGGCAATCTATCACCAGCTTATTTTTGCTTGAAGCCGGCATGTTGGGCGTGGCCGGTGCACTCTTGGGGTGTTGGTTTGGGATGGTGCTTGCACGATGGTTAACCGGGATGATTGGCCAGAATGTCGGCGAACTCTATGGGATGACCTCGTTGTTGGCCTTGCCGATCCCTATTCCCATGCTGCTAGAAGCCATGTGCTTAGGACTCGGTATTTCGCTGTTGGGAGCATTTCGCCCAGCCTGGGAAGCCAGCACCGTGGCGCCCGTTCAAGCCCTTGCTGGTGGACAATCTCAAATGGACGATGACGATGCGGCCCGAGGGTCAAAATGGGTGGTCGTGGTGTCGTTAATTGGAGCCGGGATGTTCAGCCAAATGCCTCCGGTTCAGGGTATTCCTGTGGGAGGCTATGCGGCCGCTTTTTGTTTACTGATGGGAGGTGCGGCGGTTGGACCGGTATTGGCCCAGTGGTTGAGTCGATGGAGCCAAGGTAGATCTGGAGCTCGATCAGGGCTGTTGCCAGCCCTGGCAGCTGAGCAAATGGGACGCAACCCACGCCGAACGAGCGTGACAATGGCGGCCATCGTGGTGGGGCTCGCCCTCATGGTAGGTGTG
>JAOUQB010000390.1 GCA_029879555.1 Nitrospirota bacterium
GTGGGGATCTACCTGCACTCCCCTAAACATTGTTTGCGTCATGTTGCGCATTCCTCCTCCATTGAGTTTCATGTGTATCCCTTCTGCCGCAATGGAAATTTAGCTAGATCAGAAAGGGTTGATACAGAAGGCATCCAATAATTTTCCTCTACACAATAATTCGGAATCAGGGTAATGTCAAACCACTAGTTAATCAATTCCGGCAAAAGTCTAGAACACCCATCCTTCCTTCATTGACCCTCAAAAAAATGGTGTGATAGTTTGCCAGTCACGATGTCGAATCCTTCCTCCTCCTCCACGAATCCAGATACGTATCAGATCGGCCAGGTTTCGCTTCGGTTAGCTCGACCGATCACCCTGCGACAGCAATGGATTGGCGATCATGAAATTTTACGCCAATTGCTCGCCTGTTGGTTGGTGATCGATGAAAAAGATTCACCCCTCTCCCCACGTATTGTCGGCCAGCCCGGTGTCGGAAAGACCACGTTGGCCATGGCGGCGACCCAAGAACGAAAGCAAGAACTCTATATCTATCAATGTACGGCGGATACGCGACCAGAAGATTTACTCGTCTCACCGGTGATTGCAGAAAGTGGAAGCATTCTTTATCAAGCGTCGCCGTTAGTCACGGCCATGCTCACCGGAAATATTTGCCTACTGGATGAAGGCAATCGGATGAATGAAAAGAGCTGGGCGTCGCTGGCGTCGTTGCTCGATCATCGACGAATCGTTGATTCCGTGGTGGCTGGCGTCCAAATCGCGGCTCATGATGGATTTCGCTGTTGCGTCACGATGAATGAAGATGCTTCCACGTATGAAGTGCCTGATTATATCTTGTCACGGTTGCAGCCCACCTTAAAAGTAGAATTTCCTTCCAAAGATCATGAGTTGGCCATTTTGCAATACCATCTTCCTTTTGCGCCTGCGGATCTTTTGAACCTCACCGTCGAGTTTTTGCAAAAGGCGCATCAACTCGATCTCTCATTTTCAGTTCGCGATGGCATTCATATGGTTCAATATGCCCTGAAGCGGATGGCCCAAGATCCACAACATCCGTTAGCCAGAGATCCCGCGTGGCGTGAAGCGTTAATTACTGTTTTGGGGAAAGAGGCCTTGGATTTGGATGGTTTAGCCAAGCGTCGGTCTCATGCGTTAGGTGGGCAAGGACTCCCACAAGGTCTTGGCGATTTCTTTTTCGAAGAAGACTCGCCCTTGCATCCTGATCAGTAACATCTGGTTCTGGTCAAAGGGTTGGTTGCGCTCAATTGCCGATTTCCTGACAAATGTGGATTGATTACATTTAAACGAAACACTCCATGTCTGTGCCAGACTTTCAATCTGAATCGATTTTCACTCTCTCTCCTCAGATTCAGGTCTTGCCTATCGTCCATGCCAGCGGAGATATGGCGCAGACGGTTCGAGACCTTATGGTGTCACAGGAAATCGATTGTCTAGCCCTACCACTTCCACCCTCGGTTGAAAGCCTTGTAGAAGAAGGAGTCGCCACCCTTCCCGTCATTAGTCTAGTTGTCTGTCCTGAACAGGCAAGCGAAGACGCGTCGAGTTGTTCTTATGTGCCAATAGACCCTTGCCAACCCGTGATCATGGGCATTCGGGTGGCCATGGGAGAAGGTATCGCCCGTGCCTATATTGATCGCGAGGTTGCGGCTTTCCAGCCAACGCCGTGGGTCGGCCCTGATCCCTATGTGCTGAAGTCAGTCCCACACAGCAGCTTTTCCTCAGCCGCCATTCCATTTTTGCCTGTGCCCGAACCAGAGAGTCAACGACAGGCCCGCATTGCATGGATGGCCTTTCGCTTACACGAATTGGAATTGGATTATCGAAAAATTGTGTGCCTGTGTCCGTTGATCGATTGGCCATGGGTTCGGCAAGCCTATCATGATCGTATGCCCTATGTGACTCCGGAACACGGCCACCAACGTCCTGCGTCGTGGAACGTCGAACGGACCTCACTCTATTTCCTGCTCGGCGAGTTACCCTTCGTCACCCAATTGTACGAACAGCGGAGGGCAGAGGCCCGTTCCGACACCCATCTCTCCATCGATGGCATGAAAGAACTTGTGCTAGAAGCACGCGCTCGATGGTTGGCATCTCGACCTTCTTCCGTGGTGCAGGAAGCCAATTGGATTACGCCCCAACTCTTACAGCGGTATTTTCACTACGTCCGGAATCGAACGCTCCTCGAACATCGGCTGAAGCCTGATTTGTATACGCTCGTGCATGCCGCCCAACAAATGGCCGGCGATGCGTTTGCCCTAACGGTCTTAGAAACGGCAAAGACCTATGACTATCAACCCGACTCGTCACAATTGACTATCAAGCCGGCAGCGACCATGGGCATGGGAGCTCTCCAGGATCCAGAAGGCGAAATCTCGCAAGCCAAGAATCGATTACAAGGGGACCCACAGATGTGGCGGAGCCTGAAGCTACGTCCGAAGCCGGCTATCCCTCAAAAGCAATCGTGGGCGCATCGGTGGAATCCTTTTCGGCAATGTTCCTGGCCGCCAGAAGATGTCCGTATTGAATCGTTTGCCTCCCATGTTCGGCAACAGAGTCAACAGGCGTTGAGTGCGAATTTGGCAAAAGTCGAAACTTTCAGGACCTCGTTAGAAGATGGCATAGACCTTCGAGAGACGCTCCGGCAATGGGCGATCAAACCCCAACGTTCCCTCTGCGATCTCCAAGTGAAAGTGACCCCTCCTGCAAGAGGAAAAATTGAAGTCCTCGTGTTTCTCTTTGAGGTTCCGGCAGATCCAAATATCTATACCTGGCGAACGACGTGGTTTGCCGAGCACCAAGAAGAGTCAACCTTATGCTTTTATGCCACACCCTTTTCAACCCAGATGGTCGGTCCAGGGATTGGCCAGGCGCGATATGGGGGAACGATGTTTTTGTACCCACCGCGACCCATCCCAGACATTTGGGAAAATCCTTTCTTTAATTTTGCCACGACATTAGAAGAACGCCTGTTGGCAGGAGCCTGTGCCCATTCACAGGAACAGCATGTTGCGGTCGTCTCTCCAGTTCCGCTCAAAGCCGCATGGCGCAATATTGCCCGGCGATTTGGTCGAAAACTTGTGCCCCTCCCGTTGCATCGTTTTTCCGGGCAGACAGTTGCTCGCCTACGTCAATTTCATGTATTAAACGGACATGAGATTCGAAGTTATGCGACTCGATTTATTCGTGAATAGCACCATGTTCATTCCACTCTAGACTCGTGGCCTTCTGTGGCTTCTGCTCAACACAAACTTGAAGAGCTTCGTCAAGCGATTCGTCGACATGATGAGTTGTATTATGTGCACAGCCGGCCTGAAATCTCTGACGCGGAATATGACAAGCTTTTTAAGGATCTTCAGCAACTCGAA
>JAOUQB010000391.1 GCA_029879555.1 Nitrospirota bacterium
AGGAGGCCTCCAACATCTGAGCGTTCATCACCACATTGGGTGTCACATGGGCTAAGGGTTGGGTGGCCATGACTGCCGCACCAGAAGTATTGGCGGCGCACATAAAGACATAGTCCATTCCCTCAACAACCTGGCGGCAATCGGACATGTGAGTAAGATCAGCTTTGATGTATTCAAGATTGGAATGTTCAAATTGTGGTTTCCGATTATGGAGGGTTCCTCTGACCTGACATCCCTCTTCCACCAAACGTTTGGCGATATTCGTCCCCAAAAATCCAGCAGCCCCTGTCACTAAAACCTTACTGCCTTTAACCATGCGTCACTCCTTCATCTCGGCGAGAAACGATCGGCTGTTTTACCGGCCACCATATTTTTAGAGCGGGATCATTCCACGATACGGTAAATTGCCCTTCACGATTGTAGTAGGTCGTTTGCTTATAATGAAAAATGGCTTGATTGGATAACACCACATGCCCATTGCCGAACTTAGGAGGGATCAAGACCTGCTGCCGATTGTTATGAGACAAGGTAAAGGATTCCCATTGCTGATACTGATGAGACGTCGGATCGCAATTCACCACCACAAGATAAAATTTACCCCATAAACATGACACAAGTTTCCAGGTTTCCTGATCCCCATGGATTCCCCGCAACACATGCCTCTCGGACACCGAGATATCATCCTGAACAAACTTCATATCGATGCCGGCTTGCACATATACGTCTTCATTAAACGTTTCGACATAGGTCCCACGAAAATCTTCGAAAATTGTTGGTGGCGTTACAACCCTAACGCCCTCCAATTGCCCCGGGGAAACCTTTAATTTAGACTGCAGCGAAATAGTTTTGCCGCTTAAGATATTCATCGTGATTCTCCAGATACCAATCCCAAGTTTTCTGTAATCCCTCTAAAAGGCTCACTTGCGGATCATATCCCAAGAGAGTTTTTGCTAAAGAAATATCCATGACTCGGCGGGGAAACCCACTCGGTTTTGTGAAATCGAATTGGGCCATGAACGGAATCACCCTTTGCAACGTTTCGACTAATTCTTTGATGGGATAGCCAATACCACTACCCAAATTCACATATCGACCACCCGTCCCATGGTAGAGGGCTAAAATGACTCCGTCGGCCACATCTTCACTATAGGCAAAATCTCGAACAGCTGTTCCATCTCCCCAAATCACAACGGGGTCCTCGCGAGAAAAAATTCGACGCATGAGAGTTGGAATAACCATGGCATTGTCTGGGTCAAAATTGTCCCCAGGGCCATACACATTACACGGTCGCACCACAGCATAATGTTGCAAACCATACTGAATTTTGTAAGCTTGAATTTGTAATTCCGCCATTCGTTTAGCCCAGCCCGGAAACATATCCATGGGTGGGCCTTCATCTTCTCCTTCGGCTTCCTTAAACACTTCAGCACTGGGATACGCTCCAATAGAAGAGGTATAGACCACTCGCTCAACCTTATTGAGGCGGCAAGCTTCCAGCATATTGGTATTCATCATCAACAAAGGAACTAAAAAGCTTGCCGGTTTGGACTTCGTCACTTCAATGGAGCCTTTTATTCCAGCCACATGGAAGATGCAATCCATATCCTTTACAATACGCTGACAAAATCCAAAGTCGCACAAATCCCCCTTAAGATATTCCACTTTGTCATTCACCTGAATCTCATCCAAAGACACACTCCGAACCGAAGCCCCTGTCGCAACTAATCGGTTGACAATTTGCCGTCCAATCAAACCGCTTCCGCCCGTCACGACAACGTTCTTCCCGTGAAAGAACCGTAGAATGGAATCGGATATCATTCCTTTTGACATTTGATCGGCTAAGTTCAGGGTCACGTCTCCACTCCTCAGATAATTAATTGTTCTTATTCCAACACCACGTATGACACCCGTGAGGCAAAAGGAAATCGTTGAATTCTTAAATGATTCAATCCAAAAACTTCCATAAGGGCTAGTGTTTCTCCTGGCGAATCCGGATCATTGAGTTCATCAAACCCCAAAACAGTCCCCTTGGTCATTCGTGGACGCAGCAGCTCCAAACATTTGACCGTCGGTTCATATAAATCTAAGTCAAAATAGGCCATAGCCACTATTGTTTCCGGACATCGAGTCAGATATTTCGGCAACTCTACCACTGCATCACCAGCACACAATTCAGTTTTCTTGATATGAGCCAGCGGATTAAGTGATTCATGCAAGCTCAGTACCTGCTGGAGAGTTTCCTTATAATTGGGTGTAACAGCTAATTGCCCATTCACCATCATGCTTGAAAGCCCGTCTTTTTCATGAATGGAAGGAAAGCCTGAAAACGTATCAAATCCGATAATTTTTCGATGACGGTTAAACGGTTCATAAAGGCCACGCAAGGCTGAAAATAGGCCAAGGTTTTGTCCCCACCGAACTCCAAACTCCATAATGACCCCTTGAACCGAAATAATCTGGCGGTACAAAAAGTCCATAAATAAGAGACGCGCTAAATGCTTAGACTCCAGAAATAAGCCAAGATTTTCCAATAATTGATCTGGTGGAATCGAAGACTGTGACAGGAGATCAACCATCTGTTGACGTGCAGCCTTTTCATTCGAATCCGCATATGACTTAATGTCTAATTGCTGAGCATTCACCATTGCATCATTTCTCCTTCAAAGGCTTCCAAATCACCAACGAATAACCATCATGATAGAGCGACCCAAAAGTACGAAGGGTTTTCAATATTTGTAGACGGCCTTGCTTTTCTAAATTCTGCAAAGCACTCAAGAATCCTCGCAAATAATTTCTTTTTTCAAGATATTTTGCAGCGACATAATCAAATAGTGCCGTTTGATCATACAGCTCATACAGGGTTTCAACATGGACACATATTTGAGGCCGTTGCCCGAGTAGATAGTCCAAAAATTTTCCATACTGCGCTCCAAGTTGCTCCATGGCACCGACAGTAAAAACCCCGCTTCGAGGAAGCAAAAGAAATGATTCATCTGGCTCTAACATGTCAAATTCTCGACCAACAATATTAAATCCATGGTTTTCTTTCATGAGCCGAAGGATGGCTTGTGAGGCTTGAGACCAGTCCAATCCATACAATGGACGGTCGGGAAACAAAGTCGCGGCATCGATTAAATTATGTCCGGTTCCACATCCAAACTCGTAAATGTGGTCCACAGAATGAAACCACTTTTTAAACATCCAATGACGTAACACCCTCACAAAATTCGATTCAAATTGATCAGAAAAAGGGCGAATATATGCCCCTCTCAATCGAATAATCTCCTGCAGTCGAACAAATTTTGGGACTAAAGTCGTCAAATCATACCCAGAACGTTGAAAATCACTCAGACTTTCTCCCCACCCATCTTCCCAACGTTGCTT
>JAOUQB010000037.1 GCA_029879555.1 Nitrospirota bacterium
CAAGAAAAGGAACGGCTCATGAGAGCCGTTCCCGTGGTGTCTCCTTATCCAGGAATCCTTGCGCTTTCAGATTGCGAAACCACATACGGGCAAAGGATTTCAGTTCCTTTTTCAGGCGGAGATCAACATGGGTGCGCTTGCCGTGATCATCGTACCGGTAAACTTCCTGATTGATGCTCATATAATCATTACGAAATGACAGCGGTTCGGCCATCAGGCAATCGCCTTGCCCGTAGATGGCAAAAACCATATCAGGATCGCGCATCAGATCGCCGTTTTGTTCGCCATAGTGGCAGATAGAAATAAGCCGGTAGCCTTCGGCGGAGGAACCGATATCCTCAACGGATAACGGCATAAAACCATCAGATGTGAGTCTGACAGCCGTAGTATCGCCGAGAAGCTGCAAGAGGGTGTTGGCGAAAAATTGGTCATTGTTCATGTGATCACTCCTTTTTTAACGGTTGATGTTTGCTCTCTCACGAGGAACGGAGAGCAAACTCACGGAACGTGTCAACCTGTTTTGGACAGTCATTTCAAAGATAATGTACTTTTCTTGTAGCCAGCCGCCGGCAGAGTCGGAAAATTCACTCGATCTTCAAGCACCGTGGCATTCTCTGTGTTTGTTTTGATGGGATTGATGGCTACGCTACTCGGAGGCATCGGTACAATAGGCCGGTTACGCACAAATCGCTCAGGGGTACATTCGTAACGAGCATCAAGAGCGCGTTGTTTCTGCTTCGCAACTTCACGGTAACGTCCTGTAAAGACCTGTTCTGGCGTAAACCCGGCCAACCCACTGTGGTGGTGGTCAAAGTTGTACCAATCAAAGTACCCCTCACACCATTGCCTGGCGTGCGACACGCTATCGAATCGCCCCGGATAGTCAGGCTGATACTTTTGCGTCTTAAATTGGCTTTCGCTAAAGGGGTTGTCATTGCTGACTCGCGGTCGACTGTGGCTGCACGTCACGTCCAATTCACGCATTTGATCCAAGTATCCGTGCGCGATCATTGGTGCGCCTCGATCTTGGTGCATGGGTAGCTGGCCCGGCTGAATACCATAGCGTTCCGTCGCTTCATCCATCAGCTGTTTGGCCAGGGCACTGTTCTCTTTCAACGACACCATCCAGGCCACTACGAAGCGACTGAATAAATCCAGCACGACATACAGTGACAGATATCTACCCCGGCGAATCAGCGGCAATTTACTAATATCCCACGACCAAACATCGTGCGGGGCGTGGGCGACGAGCCTGGGAATGGCATGGTGCTGAGCCGGTCTCTGGGGACGCCGATCACCATGTTCACCGACGCGGCGAAGAAGTCGATGCATCGTGCTGACCGAACACAAATACTGGTCGTGTTCGAGCAGGCGCTGGTACACTTCAGCCGGCGGTTGATCCTGATGCGGCTCACTATGCAGGGTCTCAAGAACGGTGGCGCGTTCCTCGGCACTCAGCGCGCGGGGTTGGACCGATGCTTTACGGGAACGTCGTGGGGGCTCGTCGTTGACGACATAGCGACGCCAAGCGTAGACCGTGCTTCGGTTGAGAGCCAGGGCGCGGCAGGCGGCCACCAACGGTACATGGGCAGGGCGTTCTGTCATCACCATATTCAGACCTCGTTCCCATTGCTCACGCGGTCGAGCATGGCGAAGGCTTTTTTTTGCAGCTCTAGGCAATCATTCGCGATCTCTAGCTTACGGTTCAGTCGACTGTTTTCTTTCTCCAGTTGAGCAATTCGTCGCTGAGCTGGCGTCTTGGATGCTTTGGGGCCTGGTGCACTTTTCTCCAATCCAGCCACGCCATATTCTGTCAATTCTCGTCGCCAGTCCGAGAGTTGGTTGTGGTAAATCTTTTCACGACGCAGAAGGGCACCAAGCTCGCCGTGCTGGCACGCCCGCGCTTCATTCATGATACGAAGCTTATCCTCTGTGCTGAAGCGGCGACGTATTCGCTTCTCCAATGATGGTTCTGGCGCAATCTGGGTCCTCGGTCGATCTAATGTTGATTTTGGCATTTCATGAATCCTGTCTGTTTCCCCCTGAAATCTATGTTATCCCAAACAACGAGTGTATGGGAGCAGGTTGACACACAGGGCATGGACGTCGGTTTCGTCCGGTTCCGTGCCCGGGGTGGAAATGACGATGGGAATTTCCACTTTGACTTCATGCGTCCCTGGTTGCGCTTCAATCAACAACGCATCATGGCGTTCGGTTCCTGGAATGAGCCGCAGCCATTCCTGCGCAGGCTCGACGGAATAATTTCCAGGATTGGCCAGGACATCACTCCCATCCGTTCCGAGAAAATGCACGGCCTGGCCGAGGTTGATGGTTGTTGTTTCATCTGGTGTCGAGGCCAGAGCCGGAAGACCGGCCTGAACGAGAAGACTCAGGAACATAGTACTGAGCAGCTGTTTGGCCAATGGAACTTGCATTGGGTTCACCTCTTGGATGAAAAGGGGGGAAAAAGAATGGGCATTGACGCTTGTATTTGTTGAGTCGTCCTTAAAATGGGTTCGGTTCAAAAAAGTTGAAAATAAGAAAGAATTCTGAGTGTGATGGTCAATCAGAAGGGAATGTTCAGGGAATGTCAAGAAAAGATTTTGGTTTTAGAAAGGAAGGGAAATTGGAATGAGTTGCTTGCCCTGCCGGCTACTGCAAGACGTTTTTCAGTGTCTCGTCCTCCCCGGGTTAATGGCCTGAGCCTGACCCGCCAGCCGGTTCCCCGAAATTATGTGGCTTCTTTTTGGGGGAACCTTCAACTCTTCTCTTCGCGGACTTGCCCGACCAGTTTTTTGAGTTCCTTTAAGTCCAGTGCTCCAGGGGACAGTTTCGTGCCGATGATAAACCCTGGCGTCCCATTGATTCCCAGTTCCCTGGCGAGCGCACGATTACGTTCAATGATCGCCTCTATGGCAGGAGTCTGCATGTCCTTGGACAGTTGTTCTATATCCAACCCGACTCCTGACGCAATATTGAAGATACCATCCTGAGTCAGCTCTTCTTTGGAAGCCAGCAAGGCTTCGTGAAAGGCCATATGTTTGCCTTGGATTTTCGAGGCCAGGGCTGCGCGCGAGGCGACTTCGGAGGCTTTTCCAAGGATGGGGAAATCTTTGTACACGACCCGCACATTGGGATCGTCTTGTTGCAGTTGCGTCACCGCACCGGCCGCACGCTTGCAGTATCCGCATCGATAGTCGAAGAACTCTACGACAGTGACATCGCCATCGACGTTGCCACTAACGGGTGAGCCTGGATCGTTCAATAGCTCGGCTTGTTTGGTGGCGATCATCTGGCGGGTACGTTCCTGTTTCTCGGCCTGGCGGGTGGCCTGCAAAATTCGTAAGGATTGCTCGATGACTTCAGGGTGTGTACGAAGGTACTGTTCTACTACTTGCTCCACCGCTTGCTGAAAGGCCGGATCTGATGGTGAGACAGCAGGTTCGGCATAGATCAACATGGGGAACAGACCGAGGGTCCCAGCCAACATTAGTGCGCAAAGAGATGTGCGAATATGTGTTTTTCGATAAGGCATATCAGTCTCCTTATAGGTGTGAATGTGTTGAAGGTCTTCCTATGGCTTCTTGACGCAGGACCGACATCTTCTGATCAGCGATTGCCGTGCCTTGGCATCTAAGTGCAGGCGACCCTGTTCTAGCGTGACTCGCCCGATTGATGGCATGGGGTTCAAATGAGAGGCCGAACTTTTTGAAGAGTCACGAGCGTCCGGTTCCTTAAAGTCATCGTCCAAGGCCACACGACCTTGTTGCAAGATCACCCCTGTATATCGCCTACGCGGTGAAAATGCTGAGCTGCTGGGGATTTTCCCACTACGGGAGCGAACCACTCCCTTCATCAAACCTTCTGCATCCAACCCTTGTCCATCAGGGAGAAACAGCAAAAGATGGAGGGATGCGGGGTTTTCTGCATCTTTGATTAAAAGCGTGGAGGGAGCCAAAAGAGGTTCGGCGTGGTGGAATGTTGTGGCACGAACGACGTGGGCCTCTTGTGTTTCCGTCGCAACGAATTGCAAATGGTTGGAAAGCGTTGGTGTAAGCTGATAGGTGCCAGTAGTGAATTCCACTGGGTTGCCCTGGGCGTCAGAAAATTCCATGACTTGGTCGATCTGTAGAGTTATGAATGGAGGTTTTGACTCTCCAGTGCCCTCAAGAATTTCGTGGTCTGGAGAATAGGAAGGATCCGGTGCACCTCCCATATACAGGCAACCTTGAAGAATGAGGCAGAGCGTTACTGGGATGAGGGTGCGCATGGCGTCTTTTGAGCTTTCAAATGATGATTTTTCTCAGCAGTGAATGGGAGTCTACATTGAACTTCAGCATGGTTCTACTTCGTCACGCATGGCTGAGCGCGGCATATGCTTTGGAAGGATGGTTGTCGAGTCTGTCGAAGCCGATTGAGAAAAGGTTCAATGTGGATACGTTGCGTTGCAAGAAGGCGAAGAGCAAGGAGACGGGAAGAGCCATTCCACGGAAGGGGTTTGCCAGCAAATGCTGTGGGGATGAAATCTGTTTTGTTCGCTGGTCGGGTGGATCAGCACCGTGGCGGTCGCATCCGAGGGGACTGAAGGGACGTAAGATGAGGGCGAGAAACTTGTCTGGCATTGAAACGCCCCTTGGGAATGATGCGACCTTTTACAAAGTTGGTTGAGGAACGATACTCCGAGTGGCAATTATCTGCAATATCCCGAATCGAATAAGGGCTCTCAGTGGGTCACCCTATTGGTGGAGAGCCTTTGGCTTTTTCCTCAGAGTCTTGGTGAGTTCCCAAACGCCAAGGCTGTTAAGCAATATCTTTCGGTAATTGGAGGATGGTTCCCTGACAAGGACTATGCTGTTTATTGCCCTGTGGGATGGAAGGAGAAATCTCCGGAAAATGAGGAGGAGGTCCAGGGGGATTGCTTCCCATTGGTATCTCGCTCGACCCCTTGCAGGACGCGTTTAAACACCTGTTCCACTGGGATGCCTGGCGCAGAAATATGTTGAAGCAAATGCTTCGTGTAGAGGCCATTTCGGTCGTCCCCGTCACTCGCCACATTTCCGGGACTGGTGGCATAGGCGATCAATGTGCCTTTCACCGCTGAACTGCTGACAACCGCGAGTCCTCGACTGGATGACCGAAAACTTTTGGCAAACGGGTTATCCCGACAGGCATCGAGGATGACCATGTTGAGACCATTGCGCGCTTCGCCCATTTTGCCGAGCACCTGTCCTATATTGACCGCTTTATAGCGGACATCGCTTTCACTCTCAATTGTGGCGTTGACGGGGATGAGATAGTTTTCTCCACCCACTTGGACACCATGACCGGCGTAATAAAAGAGGCCGATGCCACCCTGATACAATTGCCGACCGAATTCGCTAATGGCAGATTCCATGTCTTCTTGTCCAGCATTCAGCTTGAGGGTCACGTCGAACCCGAGTTTCATGAGGGCATCCCCCATATCCTGTGCGTCATTGGCAGGATTGCGAAGACTGCCCACCTCGTATTGGCTATTGCCGATCACGAGAGCCGTGCGGTTCCCCATTTCTGTTGGACGGAGGAGCGTGGCTGGTGTCGTCGGAGCGAGAGAGGTGTGGGTGGGTGCTGTACTTTTTGACGTGACCAGATTGGTGGTAGGGGAGGAATGTTTTTCTGTGTAGACGGTCACTTGCAATGAGCCGGAATTGTCTGTGATCCAGGGAAATGGATCATTGATCGCAAAAAAGAGTTCCCCATTTCCTGTGGCTCGAAGTGCGAGCTCTGGTCCCACTTCAAACGGTTTGCCATTTTCCCCGATTTTTCCCATGAGGGCAGCTAAGGGAATCCAGGGGACTTCTTTCCCAAGGTCCGATGAGAGTCCTTCCGGGCCGCTCCATAGACCGAATGCGGGAGCCGGGCTCCATTTTCCCATGGCAAGAATCTTCACGCTATCTCCCGATTCCACTTGCACGTCGGAACGTTGCCAGGGTTTATTGGCCTGTATCGTGGCGGTGTGCCCTTGGAGGTGGGAGGTGTCTATTCCAGAGGCGGGTTCATAGTTGGCTTGGGTGGCGTCATATGACTGTGACGGACGGAAACAGCCCGGCATCACGAGGAGCAACAGAAGGAAAAGAATCAGTCCTATGAAGCCTGGGTTATTGAAAGAATGACATCGCATCTTCATCTCTCATGTTCTCCTCGTAACTCGGTTTCAGTCATTCGCCCTCATTGAGGACCCAAAAATTGTTCTGAGGTTTTAGGGATGACCTTGAAATGTCTCGCACGCTCATGAATTTTACGGGGGCTTCTTCGTAAGGTCAAAAACAGATTGTGGAAGTTGGTTTGTTTGAATAAGGGAGGAGGATTTCTACCTTATTGATGGCGGAACCAGCGGGTGATGAAGAGAGCTTCCTCTGTGAGTGGAGAGAGAAACGGAGGAGGCGAACGATTTTTAGCTTTTCTCGATCATATTGACGGTGGAAAGATGATGTGTGCGAACCTTAGGGATCTTCTGTTAAACGGCTTTTTGCGTGTACTGGATTTTGGCGGCAATCAAGAACAGCATAGATTCGAATAATGTTCTGCTCAACATTGTAATAAATGGCGAATGGAAAACGTTTTTCAAGACACCGATGATAACCAAAGAATTTTTGATGAACGGCGGTGTACATAAGAAGAGCGTCGATTTCGGCATACAACGAGTCTAAAAAATACGAGCCGAGTTGAGGTTTCGGTCTTCGTAGAAATGAAAGCCCTTGATCAAATCTTCTTGGGCTTCATTGAGTATTTCAATTTTCACGAGAGCAAATTGCGAAGGCGGCTTTTGGTCCCTTCCCAGTCTTGGAAGCTGGATTGACTTTGGCTCAGGCGCTCGTGGCGTTCATCCAGAGTGGTTTGATGTCAGGCGGGGGACTCAATGGCTTCTGGGGTGCGACCAAGATCTTCCCAAAACATTTCCATCAGGACAAGTTTTTCTTGGAGAGTCATTTCATGCAGAGGTACGTTGGCAGGCATGTTGTCAGTATACAATAAGGAAGGCTGAATTGGCATCCCTGGGGCCGTAAAGGGTAATTACCCCAGGCGATTTATTGATGCCTGAACCAGCGGGTGATGCGGAGGTCTTCTCCTGCCGTTTTGACGAAGTAGGTCGTGGGGAGTAATTGTTGTTGGGTACTTTGTGAGGTTTGAAAACCTTTCAAAGCCAGAAAATGAGAGTCACTCCAACGCCTTTCTCTATGGCCAATGATGAAGCACTATTGATAGGCAGGTTCAAGTGCCAATTTCACAGGGTTCACCTTGATCGTCCTTGCCCGTTCCTCAGCTTTCGCTGAGTCATAGGCAAACTGCAGTCGCATCCATTGATCGGGATTACTCCCGAAGGCCTTCGACAAACGAATGGCCATCTCCCATGACAGATCAGACTTTTCATTGACCAACTGGCTGAGCGTCTGCCTGGTCACCCCAAGGATCTTGGCCCCTTCCGTGATCGTGAGCCCATAGGGCTCCAAACAGCCGACCCGTACGCCAAGACCCGGGTGCGGAGGGTTTTTCATCTTTAAAGCGGGCTTCTTCATCGTGACATCCTTTCGCTTAATGGTAGTCTTCAAAATTCACATCAAGGGCCACCCCTTGTTCAAAGCGGAAGGTGATCCGCCAGTTGGCCCGAACAGTGATACTCCACTCGTCCTGTCGGTCCCCTGTCAAGGGATGGAGGTTAAACGAATGCAAATCCAAATCTTCCACAGCTTCGGCGGTGTGTAATTCACCCAAAATCAGTCGAATCTTTTCCACCATATCCGGCGGCAACCGCCGAGGGTCATCGTGTTCAAAGAACCGTTTCAACCCCCGATGTTTAAACCTGCCGATCATCTCTAAATCGTAAGGTGTCAGGTGACACCTGTCAAGTTGCAAAGGAGAGCACAATGAGGTCACATGCTCTCTCGCAGCGACCAGAATTTTTCGTTATATGACGGACGCGCTTTGGAGTGGTGAGCCAATGGTCTTCTCGTTCCAACGACCGGCAGGGATGACGGAGACACTGTGTCAGGATGCTATTACTGATGCCGGAACCAGCGGGTGATGCGGAGGTCTTCGCCGGCGGTTTTGACGAAGTAGGTGGTGGGGAGTAGTTGTTGTTGCGAACGTTGTGAGGTCTTGAAGGCAAAAGGCGATGCACCGGGATGTGCGCCGGAATAGCCGTTGGGGATGATGGCAGGTTCGCTGACGGCCAAGAGTTTTTCTGCTGGATGGCGTTCGCGGCCGCTGATGGTGGCGAGGATTTGTTCGATGTCAGGGCGACGTTCATGCGAGGCCACGACAAAGATGGTTTCCACGCCCTTGAATTGATCCAGACTGAACCAATTGTTGCCCTCGGGCAACAGATATTGCTGCCCGGCTTTTACCGGGTTCGCAAAGGGGCTGGCCGTCGACGGGAAGATTCCCTGTGCCCAGGCTGAGCCATCCACCGCAATGACATACACGTAACAATTGGTGTTCGCGCGAAACATCACCCGGAATTTGTCGCCGGCTTGTGGGTTGCCTCGCCCATCGAAGAGCGTCTCACCATCCTGTATGGGTAGATACGACGACACACCATTGACCAGATGTTTTTTGACGAGCAACACGTCCAAGCTGATCGGGATGCTCGGGGCTTCTCCCATGGCTATAGGTTCCGTCTGATAGCCAGGAGTGCCCTCATACGGTAGTTGCGTTGACGGGTCAACCATCATTCCTTCCTGGCCATCATTACCTGGATACGGTTGTCCTTGTTGTGGGTACTGCGGTTGCATGGGCTGAGATGGAGAGCCCGGTGGTTCCTGATACGGGTATTCATTTTGCTCATAAGTTGGATACCCAGATGGCGGTGCTGGTTGTTGGGGGATGTTCGGGTTGTTGGCGTATGGGTTCCCTTGCGAAAATTGGTTCGGATCTTGAGTGTTCGGGTACGGCGAATTTCCTTCATATTGGGGTTGCGAATTTTGATAAGGGTCGTACCCTTGCTGGGAGTAGTCCGGTGATGGTGGATAGCCTTGCTCAATTGGGTATTCCCGAGTTTGATAACTAGGTTGGGAATAGCCTCCTGCTTGGGGGTTGGAAAACGCCGTGCTGCCTTGGGCCATATACGGATTGGTCCGTTGCTGTAAGGCCGTTAAGAGTGTTTGCATATTTTGTTCATGAATTTCATCGTGATTGTTGACAGCTGAATCCAACAAGCTGGCACCAAATTGGACGAGCGGCGGAATAATGATGGCTGCAGCTGGACATCCTGCCAGAAAGAGACAGAGTAGGAGGAGGAGCCAGGGTTTTCGTGTGGGGGATTGAAACATAGCCGAGTCAGATTTGAAATGGATTCTCGTTAACTGCCTGCCGGAATGACGAAGTGTTATTTTTTTCTTCTATTCATGCCGGAACCAGCGGGTAAGGCGCAGATCTTCCCCGGCCGTCTTTGAGAAATAACTCGTCGGCATGATGGTTTGATTCGCTCCTGATTCTTGAGGAAGGCTGAACGCTTTTTTGCTTGGTCGGGCCGCGCCCACTCCGTACGGCACCATGGCGACCTTGGTGACCTGTTGCGGCGTTTCAGTGGCCGGTCGTTCATGGCCAGCAATGCTCTGCAACACTTCTTCGAGGTCCTGTCGTTTTTCTTGTGATGCGACAAAAAATATTGTTTCAATACCCTTGAATTGATCCAAGCTGAACCAATTGTTGCCTTCTGGTAGTACATATTGTTCGCCCGCCTTCACCGGATTGGCCAACGGTGAGGTGGGGGGTGGGAAAATTCCCTGTGCCCAACCTGAGCCATCGATGGCGACGACATACACATAGCCATCGGTCTGTGGCCGGAACATGATTCTGAATTTGTCACCCGCCTTTACATTTCCACGCCCGTCTTTCAGCACATCACCGTCGTTGATGGGCAACATGACAACGGCACCGTTTCTCGTGGTTTTCTTCACCATCATCACATCTAACCCTATTGGGCTTCCAACTGTTCCTCCTGGTTCTGAATACCCTGTTTGTGCGTTTGGATCTTGCGGGTAGCCCTGTTGGGCATAGGGATCTTGAGGAGGTTGTTGCTGGCCATACGGATCTTGCGGATACCCTGTTTGGGCATAAGGGTCTTGTTGTGTGGGTTGTTGGCCATAGGGGTCGTTGGGGTAGCCAGGTTGCGCCGGTTGCTGGGCATAGGGGTCGTTGGGGTAGCCAGGTTGCGCCGGTTGCTGGGCATAGGGATCGCTGGGGTAGCCGGGTTGTGCTGGTTGTTGGCCATAGGGATCTTGCGGATAGCCTTGTTGGGCATACGGGTCGTTGGGATAGCTCGGCTGCTGTCCGTATGGACTTTGTGCCTGCTGTTGACCATAGGGGTCGTATCCCCCGGATTGATAAGCCGGATCATTTCCGTAGGGCTGGTTCGGTTGGTTGCCAGGAGGATAGGCCTGAACCTGTTGTTGCGGGTGGCATGGTTCACTTGGGAATCGTGCATGCGGCAATTGTCCTGGTACGCCACGAGGGTGTACCTCCCCTTGAACATTCGGATGAAATTGTTCTTGTGGTATTCCTTCATCAAAAGTCTGAAATTGTCCTTGGTTTTCAAGCCCAGGTTCAACAGGTACTCCTTCCTGTGGGAATCCTTCTTGAAATTGCCCTTGGTCGACAATGCCAGGGTTGATCGGAAATCCTGTGTTGGGGTCAACCTGTGCTTCCGGTTGTCCAAAATTGTCTTGTCCCGGGTACCCAGAGGGGTCTTGAACGGGGTAGCCAGTGTTGGGATCCGGAATGGGGTAGCCCGAATTGGGGTCTTGGATAGGATATCCCGTATTGGGATCGATTGGATTTTCATACCCATAACCTGGTTGAGCCCCTTGATTATCATAGGGATTGCCTTGTTCGATCACTTGTTGTTGTGATTTTTTCTTTTTGGATGTGACCAGTTTGGTCAGAAGTTTATTGAGTTTCCCAGTATATTTCCCGCTGTAATTCTGTGCAGCGGTGGCGAGTAAGCTCCCCCCAATATTGGCCAGAGGACTCAAAATGGACTGCTGGATGAATGAGGTGGTTTCAGGGCTAAAGAATGACTGGTCTGCGTTCGGTTGGCACGGATCTCCTTGCGCCATCGAGCCTGAGCCATTGGGTGTGGCACACCCAGTGAGCATCGTCATCATTACCAATATGGCTGTCATGGATGTGATTTTCGTGTTCTTCATGGAAAGCCTCTACTCATGCCGGAACCAACGAGTAATTCGTAAGGCCTCTCCGGCTTTTTGGGTGAAATAGGTGGTTGGGATGAGTCCTTGGTCTTGTCCTGGAGCCTTGGGTAATCCTTGGCCGATGATAAATGGGGTGGCACCTGTCTGGCTTCGATGAAACCCAGCTGGGATGATTGGCGCTTCGGTGACTTGCTGAGGTGTGGCCTTGGGATGGCGTTCCCTCCCTGCGATGCTTGCGAGGATGTCTTCAATGTCTTGGCGTTTATCGGGGGAGGCAACAAAGAAGAGCGTTTCGATGCCTTTAAATTGATCCAGGCTCAACCAATTATTACTTTCAGGAATAATATATTGTTGGCCCTTTTCCACGGGATTGGCGAACGGGCTCGTGAGGCTGGGGAACAGACCTTGTGCCCAAGCTGACCCATCAATGGCAATGACATACACGTAGCAATCACTATTGGCTCGAAACATGATGCGAAATTTGTCTCCAGCTTGTGCGTTGCCCCGTCCGTCCTTCAGCACGTCGCCATCCTTAATGGGAATCATGGTTTCGGCCCCATTCATGATCGCTTTTTTCACAAGGGCGACATCCATTCCTATGGGAACTCCAACGGTTCCCCCCTGGTCGGAATATCCTGATGGCGCGTTCGGATCTTGCGGGTAGCCTGGCTGGGCATACGGGTCGTTGGGATAGCCAGGTTGGGCCGGCTGTTGAGCATAGGGACCTTGCGGATAGCCTGGCTGGGCATACGGGTCGTT
>JAOUQB010000392.1 GCA_029879555.1 Nitrospirota bacterium
AGAAAATGATGAAGCGGTTTTGAAAAAAACACGCCGGGAGCAGGTGGCCCTACCCCCGGCGGTACTGCTGGTGGGACTGTCAAATTACTTTTTTTTCGTTGCGGCCTTCGCCTTTGGTTTCGCGGCGGCGGCTTTCTTTTTCGGAGCGGCTTTCTTTTTCGTTGCTGCCAATTCACTCACCTCCTCTCCCATAAGGGAAATTTTGAGTCTCTACCCGGTTAGACGGCCTTGGTTAAGGCTTTGTCGTGATTAACTTCAAATGTATTGGGCCCGACTTTGCGAAAACGAGAATCTCGCTTGAGCGAGGTGGCAATGGAGGTCACTGGCGTTTTCCCCCTGATGGGCATTCCCCCCTCTTTAAGCCGCTGAAACAAATCTTTCGCATGGAGTGGGCGACCTACCTCTTGCAAAACCATGTACACCGCATCGGGGACGCTTCGCCCGACATACTTACTCCGCCCCAGGAGAATCTCCCGTGATTTGGTCGCGACATCGGCGTCAGATGCCGACACCTCCCCCTTTTCGTGAGAGGCAATTTGGAACGAGAGGCTGGCCAGTTTCGCTTTGTCAGCTTCCACTCGATACAAGGTTTTTGCCAGCTCCAGGTATTTCTCAAGCGTTGCGATTTCATCACCTAATTGCTCCCGCTTCTTTTGAAGCTCCTTGCGCTTGCGTTCGTAGACGCTGATTCGTTGTTCCAGGCCTCCAAGGATATCTTGAAGTTCATCATCTTGATTCTCCATCTTTCATGCTCCACCATATGTTGATTTGAATTTTATTCATGTTTTAAAGCAAAGTCAACAAGCAAGCTTTAATTTTGATATTTCATGCCTATCTTTTTGCCATGATACAAATCGTGATTTTACGGAATGACGTGTATGGTTTGTTTATCTAGTAGTTGTGCCCTGTGGCACTCTTGAGAGCCTGACATTCAATTAGTAACGGGTTCCATTCTCCATCATCAATATATAGTGGTATTAGGACATGATTCTGAGCATGATAGATTGGTTGTTGGCAGTTATTTGCTTTACAAGCAAGGCAGGTTCTTGATTGGTTATGAAAATGATGCTTTGATTTGTTGAAGCTTACTTCTGGCCAGAGTTGCCGGTTGTTTTTTACGGAAAGGCGGTTAACGTATTCATGGTCTTTTTTTCTTTAAGGATTATCTATATGTAGATGAGTGTAATTGCTTAGGCCAAATTTTCATTTAGGACAAGGTTTTCCCGGAAAGAGATTGGTTGCGTGGGCTTAGGGAGATGCTATGATCGTGCAGTGCTTTTTTAAATCCTTTTAGCATGAAATGCCAATGATCAAACCCCTGGTGAATCTTCTCGGTCTCAACGCCCAAGAATTGGGTCAATTAGTGCAGGATCTTGGCTGGCCCCGCTACCGCACTCACCAAATTTTACAATGGCTTTATCAGCATCGGGTGCCAGCGATTGAGGGCATGACGAATGTGTCCAAAGCGGATCGTGAGCGGTTGCAACAGGTGGCAACGGTTTATCGCGACGAACAGATCTCTCGTCGTATTGCCAAAGATGGCACAGAGAAGTTTTTGTGGCGGCTGGTCGATGATTTGGCGGTTGAAACCGTGCTGATTCCGGAGGAACGACGGCGGACGCTGTGTCTCTCTTCCCAGGTCGGATGTACGTTGGATTGTGGATTTTGCCTGACGGCGCAAATGGGGATTAAACGGAACTTGCGTGCGCCAGAAATTGTTGGTCAGGTGTTGAACGTCCAAGCGCAACTACCAGAAGGAGATCATATAACCTCGATGGTCTTTATGGGAATGGGTGAACCGTTGATGAATTTTGATGCGGTTGCCGAGGCCATTCAACGTCTCACAAATTTGGAATGGGGATTAGGCTTTTCCCCTCGACGGATTACGGTCTCGACGGCAGGATGGATTCCCCGTTTCCCGGATGTTCGGCGTCTCGGCGTGAACCTAGCCATTTCGTTGAATGGAACCACGAATGCCCAACGTGACTATCTGATGCCTGCCGTCAATGGCCGCTATAACCTGGATGCCTTAATTCAAGCGTGTCGTACATATCTCGAAGATTCTGAGCGTCCTCTGACCTTTGAATATGTCTTAATCGCAGGAGTGAACGATTCAGTGGAGGATGCGAATCGTTTGGCTTCATTGCTTCGTGGACTACGCTGCAAAATTAATATGATTCCTTTTAATGAGTTTCCTGGTAATCCGTTTCGGCGTCCTCGTCCAGAGGATATCGATGTGTTTCAACAGACGGTTCGTCGTCGGGGGCTTGATGTGTTTTTGCGAAAAAGTCGAGGAGATGATGTCTTGGGGGCCTGTGGTCAATTGGGGCGGTCAGCCTCAGAGGTCCTAGAAGGAATGCCAACTCGTTCGAAACAATCCCTGCCAATGTATGCTGAATCTTGAGCCAGCCTTACAACATAAATATGTGACCCTCCAGAAGATCTTCCAGGACCTGGGTTCGGTGGTCGTGGCGTTCTCTGGTGGTGTGGATAGTACGGTCGTATTAAAGGTGGCTGTGGATGTTCTTGGAGCGTCGGCCAAGGCCGTCATTGCCACTTCCCCCACACTTCCGGCCAGTGAGTTGGAGGATGCCCATCGACTGTGTGCGGATATGGGTGTTCAGCTCCAAGTGGTGGAAACCGATCAGTTGAAGATTGAGGCGTTTGTGCGAAATGATGCGACGCGCTGTTTTCATTGCAAAACCGATCTGTATCAGTTGTTATCCCGTATTCAGCAAGTGGCTGGTTCTCAGGCGATCGTCGATGGAACGAATGTCGATGATATGGGCGAAGACCGGCCAGGCATTCAAGCGGGGAAACGTTTAGGCGTACGAAGTCCTTTGTTAGAAGCAAGCTGCGACAAGGCCGATATTCGCCATTTAGCGCAAGCCTTGGGTTTAGCAAACTGGAATAAACCGGCTGCCGCATGCTTGTCGTCTAGAATTACCCGAGGCATCCCAATTACCAAAACTGCCTTGTCTCGCGTGGAACAGGCTGAGGCGTATGTGTTGTCTGAAGGCCTGACTCAAGTGCGGGTTCGCCTCCATGGAGAAACAGCTCGAATTGAAGTGGGACCATCAGAAATTGCGATGCTGACTGAAGAAGCGCGACGTACGCGAGTGCTCAAGGCCTTAAAGGAAGTTGGATTTCAGACCGTTACTGTCGATTTGGAGGGCTATCGTGCTGGTGGAGGAAATGAGGAAAGCGTTCTTGGTGATTCAAGGGGACAAAAAAAGAGGGAAGCGTAACTTCCCTCTTTGAGATATTTTGTATGATGGGTAGCGGACTTCTCGCCGAAGGGAAATGAGCCAGTGAGGCTTCTGGCTGTGAACTTTTAAAATGGCTAGTTCTTGGAATGCGCGACCACTTCGGCTAAT
>JAOUQB010000393.1 GCA_029879555.1 Nitrospirota bacterium
AAAATGATCGAAGGGGAACTGAAGATCAACATGGCCGCTCGCGGTGATGAGATCACCCTCGAGGGGCAATCCGAGTCCGTTAAACGAGCCGAACATATTTTACAGGAATTAGCCGATTGGACACGGACCCATCACGAATTGAAACCGGAAGACATTTCACGAGCCATCCGCGCCACAGAAGAACAACGCGACGCCCCTCTCAAACCCTACACCTTTTCTACCAATAATCTCTCCACGACAAAGGGAACGGTCAATCCAAAAACACCGACGCAGCAGGTGTATCTTCAAGCTATTCAGCAATCCGATTTGGTTATTGCCATTGGCCCTGCCGGAACCGGAAAAACGTATTTGGCCATGGCAATGGCCTTGGCCGCACTAACCCGCAAGCAAGTCAGCCGTATTATTTTAGCACGTCCTGCCGTTGAAGCCGGGGAGCATCTCGGCTTTCTCCCGGGCGATTTGTTTGCCAAAGTCCATCCTTATCTGCGGCCCTTGTACGATGCCCTCTACACCATGATGGATATCGAACGCGCCAATCACCTCATTGGACGAGGCGAAATAGAAATTGCGCCACTGGCGTTTATGCGCGGAAGGACTCTGGATGATGCATTTGTGATTCTAGATGAAGCGCAAAATGCCACCGCCGAACAAATGAAAATGTTTTTGACTCGTCTCGGGATGAATTCGAAGGCGATTGTCACGGGTGATATCACCCAAATCGATCTGCCCGATTCCCAAAAATCCGGCTTAACTCAGATTGCGGAAATCCTTGTGAAAATCGAAGGCATTCAATTCGTGTACTTTTCTGAACAGGATGTGGTTCGTCATCGATTGGTCAAAGACATTATCAAAGCCTATGATCGCTTTGAACAGGGGTCGGGATCACACACGAATGGCCAAGGACCACGAGGCTAATGCCCCATGGCCATTTGGTTTCACACCCATCTTCGGCGTATGGCCGTCCGCGCCAAGACCATTCAACGTGTCACCCAGTCAATTTTAGGGCACGCAGGACATCCCGCCGACCAGTTAAGTCTGTCATTGGTGGGCACCACACGCATGCGCAGTTTAAATCGGAAGTATCGAGGCCGGGATTATCCAACCGATGTCCTGGCGTTCCCCATGGAAAGTCCGGGAGAACCGACTGCCGTCTTTTTGGGGGATGTGGTCATTTGCCTCCCGATTGCCATTGGGCAAGCCGCGAGATTCGACAACACCCCGGACCAAGAAATTCTTCGCTTACTCATTCATGGGACCCTTCATCTGCTTGGCTATGACCACGAACGCTCACCACAAGAAGCTACCCGGATGCAGAGAAAAGAACGCGCGATCATCAAGAAGCTTTCTCCGACTCCTCGACTTCTGGCCTAACGTAGAACATTCGGCCCATACACACACTTCTCGGGTGCACACCTCATGAGTTGGATTCAACGT
This sequence comes from Nitrospirota bacterium, assembly GCA_029879555.1. Lineage (GTDB taxonomy): Bacteria > Nitrospirota > Nitrospiria > Nitrospirales > UBA8639 > Nitrospira_E. Next base: position 1,435 of record JAOUQB010000393.1, read on the forward strand.
CTTCAAGATGGGTTAGCGAAAACCCGCCAAACGGTACAAAGCTCATTGCGACGTATGGTCGGAGCGGAGCTCGATCCAACCGTCATCGAAGATGTCGAAGCCAGCCTTCTGCAAGCCGATGTCGGGATACGAACGGTCCAGCGATTTCTTCACGAAGTCAACTCGAAAACCGGCCCATTCCAAGCCAGCACTCCCCTCGAGATTCTTCGCACCCTTCTCCTCGATATTCTTCGAAAAGGAGAAACGGAGCCACTAGAAGAGATCATTCGTCGAGGCCCAAAACCTTTTGTGTTCTTAACCATCGGCATTAATGGCGTCGGAAAAACCACCACTATCGCCAAACTCGGTCATCGCTTTAGTCAGCATGGACTGAAAACGCTGTTTGTCGCCGGCGATACGTTTCGCGCAGCCGCGATTGAACAACTCGATATTTGGGGGAAACGGACAGGTGTCGACGTGATTAAGCATCAACAAGGGTCCGACCCTGCCGCCGTCGTGTTTGACGGCATCGTCGCCGCCAAAGCTCGAAAAATGGATGTCGTGTTAATCGACACGGCCGGTCGGCTACACACCAAAGTCAATTTAATGGATGAACTGAAGAAAATGAAACGAATCATTGAGCGGGAAATGCCGGGCGCCCCGCACGAAACCCTGCTGGTATTGGATGGCACGCTCGGGCAGAATACGATTGCACAAGCTCGGCAATTTCATGAATCACTGGGAGTCACAGGACTCGCGCTCACCAAGCTGGATGGGACGGCCAGAGGCGGGGTGGTGATCGCCATCGTCGAAGAACTCAATCTGCCCATTCGGCTCATCGGCGTCGGAGAAAAGGAAGAGGACCTGCAAGATTTCAACGCCTCCGCCTTCGTCGACGCCTTGTTACCCCAAGAAACCCCTCCGGCTTGATATGGCCTCTCTTGGCTTTCTCATCTGCTTCATCAGTGGAAGCCTCATCACACCCCACATTGTTGAAGCCTCTGCGCCAAATGCCATTCATCATACCCTGTCAGTGGAAATCGACCCGAAGACTCATCGCCTCACCGCCACAGATGTTCTTCATTTACCGAAAAGTCTGTTCCACCAAACCCCTCTTGCCTTTGCCCTGAATCAGCACTTCACAATAGATCGAGTGATGGTAAACGACCAACCGGTCTCGGTTGTCAACACCCCTGTAGGTCCTTCAAGCCTAACAAGATTCACGCAATGGGTGATCAAAGATCCTCCAGCAAGCCTCAGCGAATCCCATACATTGCCAACACTCACCATTGCTTATCACGGCCAAATAAACGAATCGCCCACAGCGTCTGAAGGGTTACGCTTTGTCAGACCAGATAAGACCAATGGCCATATTGGGCCGGAGGGAATCTACCTGACATCCGAAACCTTTTGGTACCCGACATGGGAACAGCATCTGGTCACATTTGATGTGACACTGACACTCCCTTCGGATTGGCAAGCCATCACACAAGGACAGGAAACGGCGCAGGCCGTAAAAGACAGCCAGGGAATCAGCCAATGGAGTATTCAATCTCCCACAGAAGCATTAACAGTAGCCGCTAACCATTTTGTCGTTCAGAAAAAACCCTGGCGCGACATTCAACTGGCGACCTATCTCTTTCCTGACGAAGCCCCATTGGCCCCACAATATCTTGAGGCCACGGCCACCTATCTTGATCTCTACACCACCCTCTTAGGGCCCTACCCTTTCTCGCAATTTGCGGTCGTTGAAAACTTTTTCCCCAGCGGATTGGGGATGCCCTCATTCACCTTATTGGGGCAAAGCATTGTGAGACGTGGGTACACGCAACCCTACTCCCTCGGCCATGAGATCGTGCATTCGTGGCTAGGAAATTCGGTCTTTAATGATTTCGCCAAAGGCAATTGGGTGGAAGGCCTCACAACGTATCTCGCCAATTATTATTATGATGAGGCAACGG
>JAOUQB010000394.1 GCA_029879555.1 Nitrospirota bacterium
ACCAGTTCGCGCACCCCCAGAAAACTTCTCGACTTCAAGATGGCGTGTTCCCGTTTGAACCTTCAGCGGTGTTGTCGGATATAAAATTCGTACGCTTACACGATGCTGAGGCCGGCCATACTGTCGAGTGAGCGCCGAATACACCGCTTGTTCAAAGTCCGCGACGGCAATGGATTGTTCCCCTTGAGGAGCCGACTTGGACTGTGCGGCTCGAACGCTTTCCGCGTCGAGCCACCATGCTCCACTAAACACTAACAGTCCGATCACAAAAATCTTACACATCATTTACCTTCTCAACGTATTCACGACTTGCAACATATCATCTGAAGCTTGGATGGCTTTGGCATTCAGTTCATACGCACGCTGCGCCACAATCATATTCACCATTTCATCCGCAATATTCACGTTTGAAATTTCTAAAAACCCTTGCTGAATGAGCCCAAAACCCGTCGAAAATCCTGGGGTGCCTTGTTGGGCTGGACCAGAGGATGAACTTTCCGTAAACAAATTGTTCCCTTGAGCAATCAAACCTGATGGATTATCAAACCGTACCAATTGAATTTGCCCGACCTGTGTTGCCTGAGACACACCGGCTAAAAGCGCCGAAACTGTGCCATCCTGTCCAATATCTAACTTCAAGGTTCCAGAAGGAATGGTAATACTCGGAATCAACGGATCGCCGTCACCAGTCACCACATTGCCGGTACTGTCCCGTTTAAATGATCCCGCTCGCGTATACATCGTAGTCCCGTCCGGGCGAGTCACCTGAAAGAACCCGACCCCTTCAATGGCCATATCCAATTCATTAAACGTTTGCTTCAAACTTCCCTGAACATATTCTTTCGCCACCGTCGTTGGGCGAACGCCTAATCCAACCTGCATCCCAACAGGAAACACTCCAACATTTGAAGCACTCGCTCCCGGCAAGCGAGAAATTTGATACAACAAGTCCGCAAATTCCGCACGGCTACGTTTAAAACCGGTGGTATTCACATTGGCCAGGTTGTGGGCAATCGTGTCAATATTGAGTTGTTGAGCAAACATGCCCGTTGACGCCGTATGCATCGCTCGAATCATAACTATTCCTCTCTTTTCTTTTTCACACTCGCTCCATCATTGACGACAAACAGGAGGTCATTCCCTCATAAGGCGTTAAGCGAAGCGCTTGGAAAACTTATCATGCTTCAACCCTCTTCTCGCTTTACCCTTTACTCCTTACTTTTTACTTTTTACTACTCACGTTTCACTTCCTACCCCTGCACCCGTCCCGCTTGTATCGCCTGACTGGCCATTTCATCCATCGCTCGAATAGCCTTCTGCATCTGTTCATATTCCCGTGTGACTTTGATCAACTCCACCATATCCAACGAAGGATTGACATTAGATTTCTCTAACATGCCCTGATGCACGGTGGTCTCCGTTGCTCGCGTCGTTTTGGCAGGAACCGTCCAATACAAATCACCGACTTTAGCAATATCAACTCCCTTGGGAACCTGGTCCAACCTTAAGGTATCGACCGTCACATTATTCACGCTAATGGTGCCTGTGCTATCAATAGCAATTTCTCCCGGCGGCAATTTTATGGCTTTATTTTTCCCAACTAACGGATCTCCATTATGGGTCACTAAATTCCCGGCCGCGTTGCGATGTAATTTTCCACCACGATAGTAGCGAAGGCCATCAGGAGTTTCGGCAACGAGAAACCCGTCCCCCTGTAGGGCGACATCAAGAGGCTCTCCTGAAAATGCCAACACGCCTTGCGAACGATCTGGAGGCAAGCCTTCAATAAGAGGAAACAAATCGATCCCAGCTACTGACGGGCTAGAGGTTTGTCCAAGGACCGTCGCAAAGATTGGCTTATCCTTCTTAAATCCTGTCGTCTGAACATTGCCGATATTATGCGAAAGGACGTCCAACCGACGTTCAAGTGCGAGGGCCCCGGCAAGGGGAGGATAAATACCACGATTCATGACAGCCTCCTGACTAAGCGTTCACGGCGAATTGTGCAACGCATGTGCCAATGATTCCTGATGGGCCTCATCCAAAAAAAGACCAAGGAGAATCGGCTACATCCCAAGCATGTTCGTTCAAGAATTTCGATGAAAAACTGTGAAAGGAAGAAGATCTTGGAAAGATTTGCCTAGCAGATCGTATGATAAAAAAATAAACCGATGACTAATTCGATTAAGAGAAAACGAAAGCCATCGGCAGAACTTTCCCCTTTGAACAGAAAGCTGCCTAGCGACGATGGAATAGTTGGAAAGGAAAATGGGAAAAGTGGAGAGGAGAAAGAGAAGAAGAGGGACTCTATTTTGAGAGCTTTTACCTTCTACCTTTGTACGTTTCCCATGTTTACGGAAGGAAGGGATGGGAGGTCGAATCACGAGGGGAAACCTCACGTAACACGATCAACTCGACACGGCGATTGGAGGCTTGTCCCTCCACTGTGGAATTTGACTCAATAGGACGTGTCCCGGCAAAACCAGCGGAGGAAAAACGGCCTGACTGTAATTGACGATGCTCAGTAAAATACCGAATGAGGGCATTCGCTCGGCCGGTAGACAGGTCCCAATTTGAGGGAAATTCTGCCGTATGAATGGGCTGATTATCCGTATGGCCCTCCACGGCAATCATATTGGGTAAGTCCCTGACTAACCCCGCGATTAAATCAAGAAATTCCTGAATCTCAGGACTGATGGTCGAACTGCCGCTGCTAAATAAGGTTTCATCAGAAATGCGGATGCTCAAGCCCCGCTCGGTGGAGGTTACCTTGACCCCCTTGGGAACCTTGGCCGCTGAAATGGCATTCGCCACCTTGAGATATGATCGTGCATTGTCCTTGGATTTAGGCTTGTCTTTCACCACAATTGGCTGGTTTTTTGACACGGGAAAGTTTAGAAGCGAAAGATCCCCAATCGGCTTCGTCTTCGAGAAGGAGCTGGAGAGCGAGTCGCTTAAGACCTTGTATTTCCCCTCATTAACCGACGAGACAGAATACATCACCACAAAGAAGGCAAACAGAAGGGTAATAAAATCTGCATAGGAAACCAGCCACCGTTCATGATTTTCATGCTCTTCATGTTTTTTCTTCATGCCGTCACCCAATCACCCACTCTTGAAGCCACGCCTATTTCTTCGTTTTCTCAGAACTCGGCAAGAATCCGCTCAACTTTTCTTCAATCATTCGAGGGTTCTCTCCCTGCGCGACGCTCATGAGTCCTTCGACCACCATCAGTTTCCCCGCAATCAGATCTTTGGCCTTAATCTTTATTTTGTTGCCCATGGGAAGAAAAATCAGGTTCGCTAACCCGACGCCATACACCGTAGCCACAAACGCCACCGCAATGCCCCCTCCTAACGCGGACGGATCA
>JAOUQB010000395.1 GCA_029879555.1 Nitrospirota bacterium
TGAGGGGAAAATCGTGAAGGACCGTTTTTACAAAATCGTTCAATAAAATACTTTCACAGATCTTGGCCAGCATAATTCGTAAAATACTATTCTCTAAATCAGGGCGATACAGGTATGCAAACACTCTTGTCATATAACAACGTGGCCATTCCAGCGTTCATGTATGGCACCGCCTGGAAAAAAGACCAAACGACGCGGCTGGTTGAACTTGCGATCAATTCAGGCTTTACCGCCATCGATACCGCCAACCAACTGATCCATTATCAGGAAGCGCTGGTTGGCGAGGCCCTGTTATCCTTAGCGAAGAAAGGCGTAAAACGAGAGTCGCTGTTTCTCCAAACCAAATTTACCTCAGCCTCCGGCCAGGATCATCGCACCCCCTATGATCAAGCCACTGATCTTCCCACCCAAGTGAAACAGTCGTTTGAAAGCTCATTGCAACATCTCCATACGGATTACCTGGATTCCTACGTACTGCATGGTCCCTATTCACGTTGGGGATTAAGTCAAGCGGATTGGGATGTGTGGGCCGCCATGGAAGCCTTCTATCAAGTAGGCAAAACCAAGATGATCGGTATTAGCAATGTGCAGGCAACTCAATTACAGGAGCTGTGCGAAAAGGCGGCAATCAAGCCGATGGTGGTTCAAAACCGCTGCTATGCTTCCATGGGATGGGATAAAGACGTGCGGGATATCTGTCAATCGCATGGAATTATCTACCAAGGCTTTTCTCTTCTGACGGCGAATCAGGATGTCCTACGGGATCCGCACGTGTGGGATATCGCCAAACGGGTAGGGGCTAACCCCATGCAGGTCATCTTCCGTTTTGCGCTGCAAATTAGGATGCTTCCTCTCACCGGCACGACGAACGAACAGCACATGAAAGACGATCTCACCGTCCTCGCCAATTTTGAGCTTTCACCAGAGGATGTCAGAACAATTGAGGCGATAGCCGGGTTGCAAGGACCGTAACCCTAAAGATTTCCCATGCGGAGTAAGCCAAAACCCCAAGCTCCGGTTTGAAAAATCCAGAGCCCGTTTTCTCCTTCAATCTGGATGACGATCTTTTAAATCAATAACAGACTAACAGGAAAGGCGGTGATGGAACCCAACAAGGCACCTAAGATCAGGTCGCTGGGGTAATGGTGTCCGAGTGATATTCTCGCCCAACCGATAACTAAGCAGATCGCGATGATAACGGGTAAAAATTGAGGAAGCCCTATGGCCAGTGGGATGGCGACTGCCGTCGCTGTCATGGTATGCCCGCTGGGGCATGAATACTTATCCAAAACTCGGACGGATAAATTGAGGGAAGGGTCATAGTCGAAGGGACGTAAGCGCGCCAGTCGCTTCTTAATAGCCGGGTACATCAGATGGGCCATGGCGGCAGCTAAGCCAGCCGAAAGAAGTAAATGCCAGGAATGAAGCCCCTGAAAAGCCAGAAGGCTTAGGACAATAAGGACGTAAAGCCATCCATCCCCAAGATGGTTAATTATCAGGCTTGTTTTTCGTAAATAGGCTGGCTGTGAATTCTTGACGGCCAGGCGCACCACGCCAATTTCCCATTCATTGCAACGGGCAAGAAAGTCATTGAGTTCATGCATGGGTCGGCTTGCAGTGTAAGTATTCTGGCCGGAGGTAGGATGAGTGATGATTTCTTTCATACCATGATCTTGATTAAGATGGGTCTTCGCATCGATCCTTCGTAACCTTTACTATGTGGAACGACCAGCTGTTCCCATAACATAACAGGAAAGTTGAATGAAAGGATATCCATACGCATTCTACATCGCACTGGATGGCAATGGGGTGAACGGATTAGAAGGCATGGCCGGTGTCTGCCTTTTTTTATTTAATCCCAACGATAACTCGTATGCCTACAAAATCCGTTATTTTGACGGTGTGGCAGCTGGGCATTGGGTGACAGTGAATCCAGAGGGGACGGTTGGATTTTTAGGGAATGCCGGGCAGCATCTGTTGTTTTTCGATGCCCACAATCTTGAAGAAATCCATCGCATGTCCACACTTCGTTTTGAGGCCAATGATACTTCACTTCGTGGGAGTACCCACCTGGTGTGGTTGAACAATCATGAATTTATCACCGCCATTGGCGATTATTTCTATAAATTCAATTTGAATAATCTCACAAAGGGGGAAAGGCTCGGCCCTCATAAGGTTAAATTGCCTCATGGCATGAAACTGACCGCGTCGGGCCGCTATCTCTGCTATGGCTCGATGGATAATCCTCGTTTTGACCGGCAAGGGGAAGCGCGTGAAGTGGGAATTTGGGATATGCAGACAGGGGAAGCTATTCGCCTGGAATTACCTGCCACCTGCTGGCATGTCCTGACCCATCCGGAGCAGGATTGGTTTTATGCCGTCACGTTTCGTGTTTTGCCGCAGGATTATGTGGATTACCATGAATGGGCCATGGCGTTTCTCAAAGAATATGCCTTTGAGATCGATGCAGCCAATAAGCAGGTCATTCGGCATTGGGCCACGAGTCGAGAAACACCAGCCCATATTAACTCGGATATGGCCATTTCAGATAAGGAGCTCATTTTTTGTAACGGCGGAAGTCAAACGGTTATTTGCCTTGATCTGGAATCTTTTGCCAAGTTTCGGATCATCGATGAAAAGCCGGATGCCGCGACCACGATGCAGCATCCTCGCCAAGTGGCCACGCAAGTCTATGATGTGTTGGCGCGAGGCGGAATATTCAACAACACACGGCACATGTTAGGTGCGCTGCGGGTGAGCCGATTTTCCTTACTTGATTCCATCTATGCCTGTCAGCTAACCCAAGACCAGTCGCTCTTATTCACAGCCAACCGCGGCCTCAATCATATTACGATTTATGATTATCCTTCGAACACCTTGCGGCTTCGCGTGAAAATGCCCGACTTGCAGAATTACGTCTCTTACATGGGGCAAATGGCTGACCCCCGCCTAGGGTTTCACCATGGTCACCTGAGAAGTTCAGTCGAACCGCCGGGTGGGAGTAAAAGCGGCGCTCAATTCGGGGAGCGATCTTGAGTCAATAAATGGGAAAGGGCATCGGTCACTTTTCGGAAATTTTTGGGGATTAACGAGGCTACCAAGGATTCGATGGCCTGGGTCGCCGCGGCTTCCATAAAGGCAGGTAATCCTGGGAAGTCTTTTGCCGTCACTTCCAACTCACCTTCAAAGTTGATCCGGGTGCCCCGCCCTCCGATCGCTTGTTCAAATTGAGTGGTGCCCGAGCAACGAATACGATTGAGAAAGAAATGGGGTTCGATGGCCCAATGGCAGGTATTTTGGGACTCGTGCCATTCTGCGCGATCCGTCCAGCTTAAAGTGGAGGGATCAATAA
>JAOUQB010000396.1 GCA_029879555.1 Nitrospirota bacterium
TGGGCAAAGCGTTACTCCCGAGTATTCGAGAATATGCCACCTTATTTTGTTTGACGGCAGAACGGCTCAAATTGGCTAAACCTGATGCGATTGTCATGCATCCTGGGCCATTGAATCGTGGTGTTGAAATTTCGCCCTCTGTGGCAGATGGTCCTGCCGCAGTTATTTTAGATCAAGTCTCCAATGGCGTATCGGTGCGGATGGCCTTGATGTATTTATTGTCAGGGACCGCGTAACATTTGTCGAAAAAGAGAGCTATGAACGAAGGAACATCGAAACAAACCGGACCCCAAACCGTCTGTATTCAAGGTGGAACTGTCATCGATCCAGGTCATGTGAATGGACGCGCTGATGTCCTCATCCAAGATGGAAAAATTGTTGAAGTGGGTTATCCACTCAAACATGCTCTTAAACAGGATGGGTCCGTCACAGTCCTTGATGCCAGTGGTTGGATCGTGGCTCCAGGATTGGTTGATCTTCATTGTCATCTGCGAGAGCCGGGATTCGAATATAAAGAAACGATTGCCACTGGTTCAGCTTCAGCCGTGGCCGGAGGCTTCACCTCCATTTGTGCGATGCCCAACACCCAGCCGGTCAACGATAATGCCGCCATTACCCAATTTATGTTGACGAAGGGTCAGCAAGCAGGGAAAGCGCGAATCTTTCCGATTGGTGCTATTACCAAAAATTCTGATGGTGAAGAATTAGCGAATATTGGCGAGTTGGTTGAAGCCGGGTGTGTGGCGATTTCTGATGATGGACGTCCAGTCATGAATAGTTTAGTGATGCGCCGTGCGTTGGAATATGCCAAAGCGTTTGGCATTCCGGTGGTCGATCATTGCGAAGATTTGCATTTGACCGATGGCGGCTGCATGAACGAGGGCGTGGTCTCGACAGAATTAGGGATGCCAGGAATTCCTGATGCATCCGAAGAGGTGATGGTGGCTCGAAATCTTGCCCTTGCTGACCTGACCGGAGTCACGGTTCATTTGGCCCATTTAAGTACGGCTCGATCGGTGGAATTGGTTCGTCATGCAAAAGCGCAAGGGCTTCCCGTGAGCGCGGAAGTCTGTCCTCATCATTTTTCAATTACCGAAGAGGCCGTTCGCGGCTACAAGGCGAATGCCAAAATGAATCCACCTCTTCGAACGAATGAAGATATGCTCGCGCTTCAACAGGGGTTGGTGGACGGCACCATCGATGTCATTGCTACCGATCATGCGCCACACGCGCTGCAAGAAAAACAGTTGGAGTTTGATACGGCCCCATTCGGAATCGTGGGTTTTGAAACCGCCCTACCGCTCACCCTTCAACTGGTGCATGATGGCGTCTTGTCTCTTGAGCGGGCACTTGATAAGTTGACCCGTGCTCCGGCTCAACTTTTTCATCTCCCCGTGGGTTCACTGACGCCTGGAAGCCTGGCTGATATTGTCATATTTGATGCCGACGAAGAATGGGTGGTCGATCCAGAACAGTTTCAGTCTAAAAGTCGGAATACTCCATTTGGTGGGATGGCGGTCAAAGGCAAAGTCAAGCTGACGCTGGTTGACGGTCGGGTTGTGTTTGATGGTCGTTAACCAATGGGAAAGGCGCGTGTGGATTGGGGCACGATAGGGTTTTTCGTAGAAATGTTCGCGCTGACTCTCTGGGTCGGTGGGCTGATAGTGATTATCGCTGTGGTGATTCCGGCCGTGTTTAATTCGTTCGGTATGGAACCGGGTGGACGGTTTTTACGTCGAGTCTTTGATGGCTATGGCTACCTGAATCTTGGCCTATTGGTGGTGCTCAGTCTTGTGGCCTTCCTTCGTGCTCGTGCATATGGCCCAGATCCGTCTCAACTCTTTTCCATTACCGGAGGAGAGTGGTGGCTTCTCGGCGGAATGCTTGTGGTCACCGTGAGCATTTTAGGCATTTTGGGGCCTAAGGCCCTGGCGTTACAGGAAATCGCCTTTGAGGCCATATCGAAAGAAGAAAAAGAATTGGCGTATGGACAATTTTTTCGGGTGCATATGATTGTCCGTGCGTTGCATCTGGTCAATGTCGGACTGGCGTTTTCGCTGTTTATCGTCAAATTGCGGAAAGTCCTTGTTTATCAACTCGCTGATGCCCGTTGAACCCCCGATGTTTGACACGACGATAAGACAATCAAGCATAAAGGTCATGCCATGAAGCCTGCCGTATTAGCCTTAGCCGATGGGACCGTATTCAAAGGAGAAGCTCTAGGGTTTGAAGGCGAAACCTTGGGTGAAGTGGTTTTCAATACGGCGATGTCCGGGTATCAGGAAATTTTGACGGACCCTTCCTATAAAGGCCAGATCGTACTCATGACAAGCCCTCAGATTGGCAATTATGGTGTCACTCCAGATGACGATGAATCGCGTCGAGTCTGGGCAGAAGGCTATATTGTACGAGAGGCCTCCAAGCGAATGAGTAACTGGCGTGCGCGTCAATCGTTTGAAGAGTATTTACTCCACCATCGAATTGTGAGCATTCAGGGAATTGATACCCGAGCCTTAACCAGCCATCTGCGGGAGACCGGCTCTCAAATGGGCGTGATTTCTCATGTCGATCTGGACGAAACGTCTTTATGTGCAAAAGCCCAGAAGGCTCCTTCCATCGTCGGGCGAGACTTAGTGCAAGAAGTGACATGTGCGTCTTCCTATCAATGGGTACAGGGAAGCGAGCCTCTTGGCTTCAATGGGGCTAGTCCTGCCCGGCCTGCACCATCTGTCTCCTATAAAGTCGTCGTCATAGATTTTGGAGTCAAACATCATATTCTACGGAGTTTAGTGGATGCCGGATGCGAGGTTTACGTTGTGCCGGCCTCTACAAGTGCCCAGGCCATTCGTGAGCAACAACCCGATGGCCTATTTTTATCCAATGGTCCGGGAGATCCTGAAGGCGTACCCTACGCGGTGGAAACAGTGAAAGCACTACTCGGGTGGAAACCTATTTTTGGTATTTGCTTGGGCCATCAAATTTTGGGATTAGCCTTAGGGTTGTCCACCCACAAATTGTCATTTGGACATCACGGAGCCAATCATCCCGTCATGGATCTTCGAACAAGAACAATTGAAATTACTTCTCAGAACCATAACTTTGCTCTTGGGTTACCACATCAAGAAAAGATAGGCGCGCCCCTTGGCTCTCAGCGATTTGAGACATTGATGGGCAGAATGGAAGTGACGCATCGTAGTCTGAATGATGGATGTTTCGAAGGAATGGTTGGCTTGGATCATCCTATTCTCTCAGTCCAATACCATCCTGAAGCGTCGCCAGGTCCACATGATTCCTCCTATCTCTTTCAACAATTTGTCGACATGATGAAGGGGCAA
>JAOUQB010000042.1 GCA_029879555.1 Nitrospirota bacterium
AACGCAAGAACGCCCCACAAACACTCCTCTCTCAAAATTATACGGGGATTGGTCTTGCCGAACCCGTCTTTCGAGTCAAGCAATTACTCTCATCTGCTGCTAAACGAAAAAAGGCATAACTTAGACTACGGCCGAGAATTTACTATTTGTGTCGACAAAAAAAGACTGATCGCTAGGAGACACCGTGTTCAGGCAGCTTGAGGGCTCAAATTTTTATTGACGAATTATGGGCTAGGCGTTCCCTTCTCTGCTTGCCCTGTCATCGGAACAAATCGCACTGGCAACAATTCGGTTCTCTGATAGCCCTCTTCGGTTCGTCGAATCAAGACCAGATTTTGGGAATAGTCCCCGACCGGAAGAATGAGACGGCCGCCAACAGCTAACTGCTCTAAGAGCGGTGAGGGAATATGGTCAGGGGCCGCCGTGATGATAATCGCATCGAAAGGGCGCTCTTCCGGCCAGCCCTCATAGCCATCTCCCGCTCGCACCCAGACCTGGTCATATCCCAACTTCGACAGATTGTCTCTGGCGTACTGAGCGAGTGGTTTGACAATTTCAATGGTAAATACCTGTGCACCAAGTTCTGCGAGAATGGCGGCTTGATATCCTGATCCTGTCCCAATTTCCAAGACCTTCTCACCTGGTTGCAACTTGAGAGCTTCCGTCATATAGGCCACAATATACGGTTGAGAAATCGTCTGGGCATGGCCGATAGGGAGGGGAAAATCTCCATAGGCATCTTCCGACTCATAATCGGGAATGAAATGATGTCGTGGCACCCGTCTCATGGCAGCCACAACCCTTGCATCCGTGATGCCTCCCCTCACAATTTGGGTATCCACCATCCAATCCCGTTCCGCCTGTCGTGAATGTTCGTTATGTTGATTCATACCTGCCCATCCTTCTTCTAAGATTCCGCTCCATATCCACATTGCACAACACGCAATCAAAAAAACATATCTATTGCACGTCGCGAATTTCATACCTAATTATCCTGAGGGTGAACTCCGATTTGGTCTCAGCATCCATCCTCCCAATGACTCAACAAACCCGATACTTGCCCTGTGCCAACGCCTCACAAAATTCTGGCATATGGCCAAGTGCCGTTTTCAGAAGATCCTGAATTTCACCTGACACTCGCTCCAGGGAATACCCCTTTTTCAGACCCACCTGGGTGGAAACCACCAAAGGACGGTCGATAGGCTGTCCGATCCTACTCACCATCCACACCGTGACGTCGCGGACACCACGCACTTCCGCATAAATGCACATCGCTAACTCGTGGGCCAGAACATTATAAATTTTCCCAACATGACTCACCGGGTTTTTCCCCGCAGCCGCCTCAACACTCATGGGTCGATTCAAGGATATGAGCCCACAGACTCTGTTCCCCCGACCCACTTGTCCAGAATCACCCTGTTCCGCAGAGGTTCCCAATAGAGTGAGATACATCCCCTTCAATCCCTGTTTAGCTCGATCAAGGGCATTCAAGGTCACTTGAACCCGTTTGCATCCATGAGGTTGCCGATGAATAAATTCTTGTAAATGCTGAATGGCGTGTTCTTTCACCTCAAAATAGTGTTTCTCAGAGTGAATATTTTTGGCCAGAAAGGGCATAGCCACCGTCAAGGAGAGATGGCGATCAATGCGGACCCCCATCACTTTGACATCCTCCCCTGTTTCCGGATGGTTCTCTTTGAACTCTGCGCTATTTAAATATTTTTCGAGACCAAGCACGAGTTGTTCAGTTGGGGTCAGCGGGGCGTACCCGACCCCGGCAGAGGTATCATTCGCCGGCAACAGACCAGGGCCCCGTTCGAAAATGGCTCCAAGCTCGACCGAGGTGGGTTGCAATTCCATTTGATAGCGCATGTGCTTCGCAGGATTGACATGAGGCAAATTGCTCTTGATCCAGTTTTGGGCAGCCTCAACCGCCACTTCGGAGACGGAAAGCATTTTCCGGCCTACACCGAAAGCAGCCCGACCGCCAATAATCAGACGCATGGGCTTGATGACGCGTCCCTTCCCCGGTTGCAACTTCACTTGGCCTGCCACCAACATGCACTTGTCAACATTATGATGCAAAATTCGACCGAAGGTGCGTTGGTACGTTTGGGATAGTCGAAGCGAAATCGATTCTGCAATGGAATCACAGATCGTATCGGGATGCCCTTTCCCTTTTCGTTCGACGATCTCAAGGGATTGAGATTCAAGAGAAGGAGCTACATTCTGGTCGATCCCAATATGTGTCTTCATTGGTACATAACAAGGAGGAACATTTTTTTTCGAACCCTCTTTCCGACTCAAAACAGCCACAACCTTACCACCACCAATAGGGTCCATAGTAAGCAGAGCCCCAATAGGAATACATATAGGGATAGGGTTGTAGGACCCGAGCAGTTCGAATGGGAGGAGGCCAAACCGTTAACCGTTTAATCACCAGGGTGGGGAAGTCATAGGTGGTTTCATCCAACGGTAAAGTCACCATGCCGGAGACTTCCCCAACTACCGTCACCCGAGTGCCTACAGGAAGAGTTGCAGGATCTAAAAAATTTTCTTGTAGGGCCAAAAACCGTCCTTTGGACTTTTGGAGAGACTCAACCGGTTGCATATGACGGTTCAAGGGAAGTTGAAGCACCTCTATCTGCGTAGCATGTTTCAATCGTTTCGCAAAAAGCACCTCTCCACCAACTACCAGGATTTGTCCTTTGTAAGGCAATGGGTTTTCGCGCAATTGAGAAAAGGAAATGTCTCGATTGACGTGCTCTTCCAACTCCTTGGGCACGACTGAGGCACCCGAGCAGCCAGCCATGAGCACGAAGTATATTCCCACCACCATGAGACAGATGACCTTCTGGTTTTTCATGGTAGACATCGGATTTGATCGCCCTCTTTCCTAAAGGGCACAAACGTCCAGCGCTTTGATGGTGATCTAGCGTTACGACACATTGCACAGAGCTTTATATCACGGGGCGGTAATCTCGCTGGACTTCTCTCGCAAGGCGATGACGAGATCCTCATAAGAGGAGCGATGGATGATCCGAGCAAATTGACTCCGATAATTCTTCACCAAACTCACTCCATTCACCACCACGTCATAGACCCGCCACGTGCTGCCCTTTAACATAAGCCGGTAATCTAAGGTATTTTCGGTATGGGCAGTTACAATATTGGTTTGCACTTCGGCATAGCCATCTTTCAACCGCTCCTTCAGGTAGTTGATGGTTTCTCCGGAATAATTTTCAATTTTTCCAGAATACGTCTTAGAAAGAAGTGATCGAAACAAGGTGACAAATTCATGATGTTCACTAGCATTTCGGTTTTTCCAGTGAACGGCCAAAGACCGTTTAGCCATTTCCTCAAAATCGAAGTTATTTCCGATTGTCTCCTCAAGTAAATCCCGACGATGGGATGCCTGGTCAGGAACTTTCAAGGTTTCATCGGTCACCAATCGAATGACCTCGTCAATCGTATTTTTGACGACGACGGTTGGGGTATCCACCCCCAATGCGAGACACACCCCCATAAGGAAGATAAGGGAAAAGGTGACGGCTAGCCCCATCACGTTCTCGTGGGAGATTCTAGCCATCACCAGAATTTCCCTCATCCTTGAAGGTGACCCACGGAAACTGGGATGCCTCCAGAATTGCCGTTACTTCCATATGCACCATCAATCAATTTTAACCGTGGTATGGCGCTTTTTGGATTCTTCGGTCTTGGGCAGTTTGACTTCCAAGATTCCATTTTTAAATGTGGCCTTAGCTTTGTCGGATTTCACTGCACAAGGTAATTGCAGACTTCGAGAAAAAGATCCGTACGACCGCTCGGAATAGGTATAAGCTTCCTCTTTGATGTCTTCTTCCTTTTTCTTTTCTCCCGAAATCGTCAATCTAGAATCGGTGAGATCAACCTTCAAATCCCCTTTGTCCATTCCCGGCACTTCCGCTTTAATCACCACCTCTTCGTCCCCTTCATACAGGTCGACGGCCGGGGCCCCTAATGAAAAGGCCTCACCCCTGGACGCCCGGGAAGGTCGCATCAGGCTTGGAAAAGATGGCATCAAACTGGGAAAGGGGCGGCCCCACCAATCCCCCATCATCTGATCAAATCGGTCAAGCATCCGTTCGAACTCGACACCCCCACGCCTCACCTCTCCTTTTTGAGTCGGTGCCACTTCTTTTTTCCCTTTTTCGATTACCAGTTCAGCCATCACACACCCCCTTTTTCAGAAAAAATAATTTGATTGATATTCCGTAACACAGTTGAGGGTAAGTGCAACTTGTGTACCCTTTTTGAATTTGGCATCGATGAATCACATGAAGGAAAGAAATCGTCTTGCTGAAACTAAAAGGCATAAGGCTTGCTTTTGTTCCCATTTAAGAAGAAGAACGCAAGCCACCAAACTGAGTGCGTTGTGCCGATTGTGACGACAAGAAAATTGGTCGCTGAGGCAGGCCCTTTAACGAAGAAAGGTCCCGGTATGAAAACCACTGGCGTAGATACGCTGAAAGAAAAAATTTGCGGGAAGAGAATTGTAGCCGTGGAACCATCCAACTGGTCGGGGGAAGTAAAATTACTCTCAAAAAATCACGACTATGTCTCCATCAAGCTGGATGACGGCACAACTCTAGAGATTGGAAGTGTCTATCTCCATGATGGAAACAAAATATGAAACTCTCAAACCAACCCCCTAACGGAGTATTCCCATGAGCCTTCATAGTATAGCAACCGCCGGACTGAGAACCGTTGACCAAATTTCCTACCGGCATGATTTACGTTTCCATCGCAATCAAAATGGTTTAGCTGTCACACTTGCCCTCAATTCATCTCCCTTGCCTGGGGCCCCGGTTGTTGATGACAAAGGAGCCTTTATCGGGTTCATTAGTGAGTTTGACATCCTCAATGTCCTCGAAAGCGGACGTGAACTCACCCAGTTAACCGCTGAGGAGATGATGGTTCAGGATCATGTGGCCATCCAGGAATCGGCCACCCTCAAAGAAGCCGTCCAACTGATGAAACACCAACACGTGTTAGTGCTGCCGGTTGAACGCAATGGTGTCATTGTCGGATGTATAAGTCGACGAGACTTACTCCAGGCCTGGATCGGATTAGGGTTTGGCCCCAATGTCTGTTGGCCATCAGATACCTAATGACTCCGATTAATGAGGTTTGTATGGGGAATTTTAGGACCTTCCAGGAAGAAGGGAGTGTTGCAAGACGCAACAGTGTCAAGGATGAAGACTGATCGTGTCATGTGGAATACCAACTTCCTCAGTGGAAGGCACCTAAAGAATTTTGGGCTCGCGTGTGTGGGCAGTCTCATGATTTTGACAATTGCTCTCATAGTGACCGACCACACAACAGCCCAAGATGTGATCAATAATCCCTTTGCTGGAAAAGCGCTCTATCAAACTCATTGCCTCCGTTGTCATGGCGCCCTCGGTGATGGCAAAGGACCTGCCGTGGCGTCGCTCATTGTGCCTCCCAGAGATTTTCATACCCCTGAATCCATCGCAAAAAGCGACTTTGAATTGCGCTCAATCATCATTTGGGGATTAGTATTTAGCGATATGCATAGTTGGGGATTCCATTTGACGCCACAGGAAATTCGCAACCTGATCAGTTACATTCGAGAACTCGCGCCCTATCAACCCCGCATCTAACCAAAGATAGCATCCAAAATTTTTGGGAACGAAATGCGAATAGGCAGATTAGATTTTTCTAGATAGGAGACCCCATAATCGTGGACGAATTACGCATCCCTCTTTCCTTGTTGACCCCAAGCATCGACATTGATGCCTTGGGTTTTGCTGATACCACCGAACTCCCGCCGTTGGAAGAACCCCTGGGGCAAGACCGAGCCCTTGAAGCCTTGGATTTTGGGCTCAACATCAAAAGCCATGGGTTTAATATCTATGCATCAGGGCCTATTGGGACGGGAAAATGGGGGATCATCCATAAACGAGTGCAACAGGTGGCGTTATCGATGCCTACTCCACCTGACTGGTGTTATGTCCATAATTTTTTAGAACCGTCTTTACCCATCTGTCTGTCATTCGCCTCTGGCAAAGGACGCGAGTTCAAACAAGCCATGAACCATGTCATCCAAAGTCTTCGGCGAGACCTGCCTCTGGCCTTTGAAAGTCATAAATATCTGGATGCCAGAGCCAAAATTATCGAAGAGCGAGACGAAAAAAAAGAAACCCTTTTCAAGGTGGTCAGTGAAGAAGCCCAGAAGCGTGGCTTCGGATTCAAAGAAGATCCGGTAGGCTTTAGCATGGTGCCGATGCGGGACGGAAAGCCATTGCGACAAAAAGACCGCGAAGCCTTGACCGCCAGCGAAAAAGAAACCATATCCGAACAGGGAAAGGTTCTGGAGGGAAGAATCCGTGAATTTCAGGCTCAAGTCCATGCCTTGGACCATGAAGGGGAACATGCGCTCTTGGAGATGGATCGCCAGGTCGTCCGGGCAGCCATGCAGCATCGGTTTGCCGTCCTTCGAGACCACCATCAACATCTCTCCGAGGTTTTGGAGTATCTCCAAAAAGTTGAAGAAGACATCGTCAGCAACTACAAAGATTTTTTGCCGCGCGAAGGTCCGCAATTAGCCATTCTTGGATGGGACGCCAGAGATCATAAACCGAATCTGATCCGGTATGAAGTCAACCTTCTCCTCGAACGTGTTCAAGAAACCGGAGCACCAATTATTGATGAGCCTCACCCCACGTATGGCAATTTAATTGGAAAAATCGAAAGAAAGTCTCACATGGGAGTGGTCTACACAGATTTTTCGGAAATTAAAGCCGGCTCATGTCTTCGGGCCAGCGGAGGGTTCTTACTCGTGAATGTGCTCGACTTGCTTCGTCAACCCTTTGCCTGGGACGCCCTCAAGCGAGTCATCAAAACACGCTCAGTCAACATCGAAGATCCCGGGGAGTACTTTGGGTTTTCCACGACGGGTCTCAAACCGCAACCGATTCCCGTTGACATCAAAATTATCTTATTCGGCCCCCCATACATTTTTTCCCTCCTGCAAGGGTATGAACAAGACTTCCCCAAACTCTTTAAAGTGAAAGCCGATTTTGACATCGATATTCCTCGTGAAACGTCGCAAGAACAGCTATATGCCCGGTTCATCGCCCAACTCTGTCGTGATGAACAACTCCCGCCATTCGGGGTGGATGCCGTTGGCGAAATCATCCGGTATAGCCTGCGGCTCGCCGAGCGTCGGGATCGCTTATCCTTGCGCATGAGTTGGGTAGGCGATGTGGTTCGGGAGTCCGCCTATTGGGCTAAACAAGAAAGCCGGTCGTTAGTCTCAAAAACGCATGTGGAAATGGCGATAGACAAGAAACGCCATCGCACCAACCTCTTGGAAGAAAAAGTTCAAGATGCCATTCAGGAAGGAACCCTTATGGTTGACTTGGACGGTGAAACAGTCGGGCAAGTCAACGGCCTCTCTGTTCATCAACTGGGAGACTATGCCTTTGGACGGCCCTGTCGCATTACAGCCCGGACATTTGTGGGGAATGAAGGTGTGATTGATATCCAACGCGAAGCCGAGTTAGCAGGAGAAATTCACAGCAAAGGCGTCATGACGTTAGCGGGATTTCTGGGTGGAAAATTTGCGGAATTCCAACCGTTTGCCCTCAGTGCCACCCTCACCTTCGAGCAAACCTATTCGGAGGTGGAAGGAGACAGCGCGGCCGTCGCGGAACTCGTCGCGATTGTGTCGAGCCTCGCCAATATTCCCGTGCACCAATCATTCGCGGTCACGGGATCCATCAATCAATTGGGAGAAATTCAACCCATTGGCGGAGTCAACGAGAAAATCGAAGGGTTTTTTGAATCCTGTCAGAAGCGAGGACTTTCCGGGAAACAGGGGGTACTCATTCCAGCCAAAAACATTCGGCACCTGGCCCTTAATCGTGAAGTCGTTCAAGCGGCAGAGTCCGGGAAATTTTCAATTTTTGGAGTGACCAATATCGAAGAAGCGCTGGAATTATTAACTGGGGTTCCGGCCGGAGAAATGACACCGGAAGGCCAGTATCCCCCGGAATCCATTTTTGGTCGCGTGGCCAAGCGATTGACCGAAATGGCCAAAATTGCTGAAGAGTGGGGCAAGGGCCGCACTTCGAAATCCTCTAAGAATGCCAAGCATTAACATCATCAAAAAACGGGAACGGTCTGGCTGTCCCTCTCAACTATGTTGAGTGACCTTCCCATTAACGAAAGGCGGAACGCATCATGCCTCTCTATGATTACAAATGCCTGAAGTGCGGCAAAGAATGTCTGTTGGCGTTAACCTTGAAGGAACATGAAAACAAGGCCGCAACATGTCCTTCGTGCGGAAGCAAAGAACTCGAACAATTGATTACCAGCTTTATTGCCAGAACCAGTTCAAAAACTTAATACCAGGCATTTGCAGGCTTCGGGTGACCTCATAGACTCCCCGCATGAAGCGCGTGATTGACAACCCAAGGCCCCGAACATATACATCTTTTTTCTTGGATCATCTCTCGGATCTAGAATAAGGAAACCAGGGATAGGCACTGGCATTATGCGTTCCGACCATGCGTCGGGACAACAAGCACGGGAATAGATGCCTGGTGTAACACGCCCTCGCTCGTACTGCCGACAAGAAGGTGCTTCAAAATTCTTTCCATGGGACCCGACTACCACCATATCTACTGACAGCTTCTTGCTTTCACGAAGAATAGTTTCGACCGTGGGGCCTTGAATCAGGAGCGCCTCACAATCCAACCCCTTTGAACGTAATTCCTGACTCAACTGTTGAATCTGAAGATGTTCCTTATGAAACCTTCTGGCAATGACATCTCGAATTTCTGGTGGATCGACGTCGTACCCGACAAATTCTGGATCGGGCTCGGCGACATGTAAGAGCCAAATCTTCCCGCAGACAACATTGGCCAAGTCCGTCACATACTCAATCACAATTCGAGACGAATCAGAAAAATCGACCGCTACGAGTAATTGCATGAACTTCTCCCATGACGAAGCCTCTCTACATCAAGAGTAGAAAGGAAAAAGAAAATGGATCATTCTTTCCCCCATTGAGTAAGGCTGTCTTTCCCTGATTGTCACACCCATAGAATCTAAATTGACGGAATCTGGCCCTTCACTTGGCAGGCCACTTCCAATTTTTAATTTCTGGCATGTCATCGCCATGCGTCGAGATATACGTTTTATGATCAATACGTTTATCACGAACCGCCTGTTTGGCATAGGCCGCCAAATAGCCCAACTTAGGAACACGATCAATGACATCGGCGACGAGATGAAAGCGATCAAGATCATTCAGCACAACCATGTCGAAAGGCGTGGTCGTGGTGCCTTCTTCTTTATATCCCCGAACGTGAAGGTTGCGATGATTGGTCCGCCGGTACGTGAGACGATGAATCAACCACGGATATCCATGAAAGGCAAAGATGATAGGTTTATCCGTCGTAAACAGGGTATCGAATTCTTTATCGGACAGCCCATGCGGATGCTCATTTTGCGGTTGCAATTTCATGAGGTTCACGATATTCACCACCCGAACTTTCAGATCAGGAACCTGCTGACGAAGAAGGTCTACGGCCGCCAACGTCTCCAGCGTTGGAATATCTCCGGCACAGGCCATGACCACATCAGGTTCTCCCCCTTTGTCGTTACTGGCCCATTCCCAAATGCCGATTCCTGCCGTGCAATGCTTGATGGCTGCATCCATGCTGAGATACTGCAAACCCGGTTGTTTTCCGGCCACAATGACATTCACCAAATTTCGACTTCGAAGGCATTTATCGGTGATGAATAATAAGCTATTGGCATCAGGGGGAAGATATATTCTGATGACTTCGGCTTTTTTATTCGCCACATGATCGATAAATCCCGGGTCTTGATGGGAAAATCCATTGTGATCTTGCCGCCACACATGGGACGTCAAGAGATAATTCAGTGAGGCAATGGGTCTTCGCCACGGGATCTCACTCCCTGTGACCTTCAACCATTTGGCATGCTGGTTAAACATCGAATCGATAAGATGAATAAACGCTTCATAGCAAGAGAAAAACCCGTGGCGTCCGGTTAGTAAATAGCCTTCTAACCAACCTTGGCAGGTATGTTCACTGAGGATTTCAAATACACGCCCATCCAGGGCCAGGTGATCGTCTTCAGAAATGGTGTCTGCCACCCATCGACGATTCGTCACTTCGAGCAGAGCCCCGAGCCGGTTGGAAGCCGTTTCATCAGGACCAAAAACTAGGAAATTTCGATTGCCCATGTTGCGTTTCATCACGTCACGGAGAAAAGAGCCCATCACCCGGGTGGCTTCAGCAAACACTTTTCCCGGTTTTGGGACTTCTACCCCGTAGTCCTGGAAATCTGGCATTTTGAGATTTTTGAGCAACAATCCTCCATTGGCATGAGGATTCGCACCCATTCGCCGTTCGCCTGTGGGAGCCAATTCCGCCAGTTCTGGAATGAGTTTGCCAGTCTCGTCAAACAATTCTTCAGGCTTGTAGCTCTTCATCCACTTTTCAAGTAATTGAATATGATCCTTCTTGGTCGCCATCTCGGCAAAGGGGACCTGATGTGAACGCCAGGAATCTTCAGTCTTTTTACCATCCACCTCTTTAGGACCCGTCCAGCCCTTCGGGGAACGCAAAATAATCATGGGCCACCGAGGGCGGGTGGTCTCTCCCTTTTTCCTGGCACGATGCTGAATGGCGTGAATCTCCGTCATCACCTTATCCAACGTATTCGCCATGACCTGATGCATCGTTTCGGGGTCATCTCCTTCCACAAAAAAGGGCTTATAACCATAGCCGATAAATAAACTGTTCAATTCGTCATGGCTGATTCTGGCCAACAATGTAGGATTGGCGATTTTGTACCCGTTCAAATGTAAAATGGGCAACACGGCTCCATCCAACTTTGGATTCAAAAACTTATTGGAATGCCAGGCGGTCGCCAAAGGACCGGTTTCGGCTTCTCCATCTCCCACCACACAGGCGACAATTAAATCAGGGTTGTCAAACGCTGCACCAAAGGCATGCGATAACGAATAGCCAAGCTCTCCGCCCTCATGGATGGAACCTGGGGTTTCGGGCGCCACGTGACTGGGAATCCCCCCAGGAAAGGAAAATTGTTTGAAGAGTTTTTTCATCCCTTCAGTATCCTGGGAGATGTTGGGATACACTTCGCTGTAGGTTCCCTCTAAATAGGTGTTGGCCACCAAGCCTGGACCGCCATGCCCGGGACCGGCAATGTACAGCATGCTGAGATCATGTTTTTTAATCACACGATTCAGATG
>JAOUQB010000397.1 GCA_029879555.1 Nitrospirota bacterium
CCTGGAACACGATCCCAAGTTCAAGCGAAAAATCGAAAAACGCTGGAAAGACTATCTCGAGAACGGCGGCACCTCAATAGAAACAATTCTTAAGGGATTGGCCGGGTGAACGCCGGCGACAAGCCATTTGCGATCGAATTTTCTAGAGAAGCCGAGCGGGAAGTTAGGGCATTGCCCGCAGCAGACGGACGAATGGTTCTCCAGGAAATTCAAAAACGCCTTCCGTCTGAACCGTTTAAAGGGAGTAAAACCCGTATCAAACGCCTCGTGGGCTTTACTTCGCCCTTGTACCGGTTGCGAGTTGGAGACTACCGGGCTTACTACCGCATTGTTGCCCAGCAAGTCGTGGCCCTGACCGTTTTACATAAAAAAGACAGCGAGAGATGGTTGAAACGTCGCAGCTAGGGAAGACAAGAGCAAATAGGCTTGCTCTAATGATGTACCAACCATTAAACATTGCGTGCAAAATTGCAGATCACAAGACCTGGGGAAAAGAAACCCTTCACATTTTTGGCTACATGACCCGGCATAATCAGCGTAAAGGGTAAGTACAAAAGGGGAAGACTCGAACTACTATTCCAAAATTATTACTGTCATTAGGAGTATTTGAATGAGTATTTGAAGGCTACCCCCCCTTACCCGAGTTGCCTCTATAGTTCTTTTTCAACTATTCGCTCATTCTATGAACGCGATGACCAAATCAAACTGTGCTTTCGCATATCCTTGAAAGGTTTGCCATAACGATCGCTGGCATCTACCGCATCAGGGAAACTGGCTTCACTAAACGTAAAACTCGTCCTAGCAATACAGACTCCTTCTTTGGCTTATCTCACAATTCTTGTTTGAAGGTGTAAATTTTTATAGATTCGCTTCTATCTTGTAGCGAAAACCTATCCTCCTTGACCTCCTTTCCAGAGCCTTAAGCACTGATATGGCCGCCAATACTGAAGAACCCTCACCCCAAGAAGTCGAACAATAGGAATCTTTGATTGATGGAAAGATAGTCCTTACCTCCCCGCCCACCAGCACATAAAGAAATCTTCATTTTTCCTTCATGGCCTCTTCATGTTCACGAGGTATGGTGATGTCATGAGTCAACGTAGCCATATTCATCTTACTAAGGAGGTTGTTCCATGAAACGTTCTAATTATCTGATTGCTTCAATGCTCGTCGGTGGAGTCTTGTTGATGGGAGGTTTGGCCATGGGTGCCGAGGGTACCCATGGACCAGAGGACAGCCTACTGACGGTCAAACTGTCCATGGAGGAGGCGATCGCCACAGCGAAAGCGAAATTTCCTGGCCGGGTTCTCGAAGCCGAGCTGGAAAATGAACATGGTCAGGCCGTGTATGAAATTGAAATTGCCAGCACAACTGGTACGGTGACCGAAATTACGGTTGATGCACAGTCTGGTGAAGTATTAGGCAGTGAAATTGAAGATCAAGATGAACAGGAAAAGCCTGAAGGGAAAGACAAGGAGTAAACCAACGGCACACCGGCTCAGTGAGTCGGTGTGCCACCCCTTGGCTTGAGTCATTGCACATATAACAGATCAAATAATCCCGATGGCTTTGGCCTTGGGTTAGAAAGGAAAACACATGAATAAAGAATTGCAACGAGTAAAGGTTGGACTGGCCCTCGTGCTATTTGGACTCTTGTTTGGCGTCATCATGGGCATGACATTTGGGATTAACGAGGACTTCTTCAAAAATTATATTACTGAAGGCATTGCGGCCAACCCAACGGTTCATGATGCCAAGAGTCCAGACAAAATTTGGCGTTATGCGCAACGGGCGCATTTTCACGCCACAGGTATTGCCGCTTTCGCACTGGGATTGGTGTTTCTCGTCATGTTTTCTACTCTCAAGCCAAAATTGAAGACAGCCTCCTCATTTTTTGTGGGCCTAAGCAGCTTTTATCCAATGGCCTGGCTCACGATGTTTGTCCTAGCCCCTTCGCTTGGACGGAATGCGGCACATGCTCATTTCCTCACAGAAAGCTTCGCTTCTATTGGTATCGGAGGGTTACTTCTGGGCTGTTTTCTTGTCATAGGAAATGTCTTTTTTGGATTTTTCCGTGACAATGAAGCACCAGCATAACAATCTCTTGACTCAATTGAGAACGAGGCATTTCAGAGAATTGTCCGTCAAGCATTGCTAAAAGTTACGAAGACGATAAAATTTCGTTACAAGAAGGTTATGAGAATTCAATGAGTTAAAGACGAATAGAAGGTCCCGCCCCAATGGCGCGAGAAATTCACCGGATCTATCCTTGTCTGTGGAATATCCACAGTTTCTTAACTGCTTCCCTTCAATCCGTAACACCGCAGCAAATCACGAGGGATGGAACTCATTAAAGGCCACTTTCTTGGAACGGCTGAACAAAGAACTTGTTTTGAAATTGCTTATAAGGAAGGGGCAAATGGTGTCTAGTTAAACCACACCTTCGAAAAATTCGGTGAGGTCAAGGAGATGTTGGGCAACTGAAAGAATTCAAAAAAACATTTACGCAACAATGCTAGTCGCCATACTCCTCAGCGTGGATCAGTGACCATAACGAGACAATCCTCGGCAAGGATGGTCCGACTCCCAGAGGAAGGAACAGGGTCCAGAATACGCACGGAGCATCTCCCTCAGATTGTTGAACGTTTCGACCACGCTTCATAGACAAGAAATTAAGGGAATGGTGGAATGGGACTAGACTGACCCAGCAAAAGAAACCCTAAGATTCCTTTCCAACTAAGCGTTCGAGTTCTGTGAGTGCGATCGCTAAATCATATTGCGCTTGGGCATAATCCAAATGGGTTTGGCGAAGGACGCGTTGGGCATCGAGCACATCCATCAAACTGGCTTCACCGAATTTAAAGCTAACCTGGGCAATGCGTAAAGCTTCCTGGGCCTGCTTCAAGAGCCCTTGTTCATAGGTCTCGATTTGTGAGGCGGCAGCTTTAGCGATTTGCGTCTGCTGGATCATATCCTTGAACAACTGGTGCTTGATCCGGACAAGAGTGGCTTCTCGTTGACGCAGGAGACCCTGAGCCTCAGCAATCTTGCCCTGTCGTTGGTCCCAGATGGGAAGGGGAATCGAGAGGGCTCCGATATAGGCTTCGCGTCCGACATCTCGTTGATACCCGCCACTCAGAGTGATGTTGGGCATGCGCGCCTGTTGTTCCCGCCGATACGCTTGTTGGGCTTCTTCCACCATTTTTTGCCATTTCATGATCAACGGATGGTGCGTGAGCTGGTTCTCTCCTAGGCTCGGAGAAGACTCGGCTTTTGGCGATGAGGGGAATGTGCCTTGAATCGTAAACCGGGCA
>JAOUQB010000398.1 GCA_029879555.1 Nitrospirota bacterium
ATCGATCCTTTCATGGGTCGTCTCACCTACATCCGGGTGCTTTCCGGGACCCTACAAGCCGACACCCCATTTTTTAATGCTTCCCGGCAGACAAAAGAAAAAGGTGGACATCTGTTCTATTCGATCGGGAAAAAACATCAACAAGTCGATCATGCCAGCGCGGGAGATATCGTGGCGATCGCTAAACTCAAAGATACACAGACCGGTGACACCATTTGCGATGACAAACATCCCATCGTCTATCCGGGCCTTACTATTATGAAACCCGTCATGTCGTATGCCTTAGAGGTAAAAAGTAACAATGAAATCGACAAGGTCAGCTTGGGGCTGCATAAATTGGTCGAGGAAGATCCATCTTTGGAATTTCTGAGAAATGATGAAACCAAAGAAATGCTCCTGAGCGGAGTAGGGCAGGTCCACATCGATGCCACGTTAGAAAAATTACGGAGAAAATACGGGGTCGACGTCAATGTGCATATGCCCAAAGTCCCCTACAAAGAAACCATTCATCACATGGCGCAAGCGCAAGGGAAGTACAAAAAACAAACTGGAGGCCATGGGCAATTTGGGGATTGTTGGTTGCAAATCGAACCGTTACCACGGGGAAAGGGATTTGAGTTCCACAATAAAATCGTGGGAGGCTCGATCCCGCGAAACTTTATTCCAGCGGTTGAAAAAGGCGTCATCGAAGCCATGCAGCATGGGATCATGGCTGGCTTCCCGGTCGTCGATATTCAAGCCACTGTGTATGATGGCTCGCACCATCCGGTGGATTCCTCTGAAATGGCGTTTAAAGTGGCCGCATCTATGGGATTTAAAAAAGCTATGGAGTCTGCACAGGCCGGATTGCTCGAACCGGTCATGGCCGTGGAGGTCACGGTTCCCGACGATTTAGTAGGCGCAGTAATTGGTGATCTGAATTCTCGTCGAGGACGGATTCAAGGCATGGATGTGAAAGGGCACAATGAAATTCTCAAAGCCCATGTGCCCTTAGCAGAAATGTTGACGTATGCGCCAACGCTGACGTCGCTCACAGCGGGAAAAGGCAGTTATCGGATGGAATTCTTTGGCTACGAAGACGTACCCAAGGAATTAGTCAGCCGCATTATCGAAGAACACAAAAAAGAAGCCGTCTCCTCGACTTCCTAAAAGAAGAATTCCGGAACTCCCAAGGTTGCATGGCTCGATTATTTCCATGCCAAAGGTGCAACTCAAAGCCGGAGTTATCAGGAGACGCATGTATGAGGCATCTAGTGTAGAATAAGTTTCGTCTCCATAGGTCAGTAGGAGAAACAAAGGTGAGGGCATTTCAATTTCTTACTTTATACCGCTTTTCCCCCTTCTCCAGCCGCCCTATTGACAGGATTTTTAGGAAGGAGTAGCGTCTCGCCTCTTCCACTCCGGTCGAAGAGTCATTCCATTATAGTCAACGAAAGTGAATCCGCTCGCATTCCAAAACAACAAGGAGAATCTCGTGATGCGCATGATCCTCGTGTGGGTTGCAGCCAGCATCGGTTTGGCAAGTCCTGTCCTAGCATGGGAGGGACCACAAGTAGAGTATTCCGGGGATACACGAATGGAAACGGCGGAGGGCGTCATGGAAGGAGTCGTCTATCATACCCCCGGCAAGGAACGGCGGGAAACTCAAATGGGAGGCGAATCCATGACGATGATCATCCGGCAGGACAAAAAAGTCATCTGGATGCTCATGCCGGATGCCAATGCGTATATGGAAATGGGTCTTGGCCAATCTAAAGACAAAAGCGATTTTTCCCAGTATGAGGTCGAAAAAACGCAAGTCGGGGAAGAGGAGATCGATGGAATCATGACGACGAAAAGCAAGGTCATCATGACCAAGAAGGACGGCAGTAAACTCGGGGGCTTCTGGTGGACGACGCAGGAAGATATCCCTTTGAAAACGGATATGATTTCGGTGGAAGGCCAAACCAAAGTACGGATCAAAACCGAATTGACCAATTTGAAAATCGGTAAGCAGGATCCCAAGCTTTTCGAAATACCTGACGATTATATGAATATGAGCATGGGGATGCCGAACCTGAAAAACCTGATGGAGGAGCGAGAACCTATCGAGGAAGGTCGGCCAGGGCACCCACCAACTGAGGAGCCCAAAGACGAAGGATTCGGCTTAAAAAACCTTTTTGATCTTATCAAGTAATAGTTTTGGCACGCATGTCCCTCGCACAAGATCGCATAAAGGTCATCCAACTGCGGAGACGAATGCCGCGCAAACCTTTCGCGAATGTTGCGGGATGGTTCCTGTTCACATGCCTGATTTCATGGAGTCTCCCGGTTGACACGTGGGCCAAAGAGACCACTATTCGGACAGCCCCTCCCCACAAGCCCCGCGTGAAAGCTTCCGCGGTCTACATGATGGAGATGCAATCTGGCCAGATTTTGCTTGAGAAAAACGCCACCCAACGGCTGCCGCCAGCCAGCCTCACCAAAATCATGACCGCCCTGGTCGCCTTGGAAAAGGCTTCTCCTCAGCAGATAGTCAGTGTGGACCACCGCGCACTAGTCAAACGCCCTCCACGTCTCAAGTTGAAGGCAGGCGAGGAGTTTCTCCTCCATGATCTGCTTGCGGCCATGCTGGTGACCAGCGCCAACGACGCCTGCCAGGCGGTGGCCCTTCAAATTGGCGGAGAGATGCCCTCGTTTGTCGACATGATGAACAACCGGGCACAAGCCTTGAACTTACACGGAACTCAGTTTGCCAATCCATGCGGATTCGATGCACCAGGGCATTACTCCACAGCCGTAGACTTGGCCAAGCTCACGGAAGAAGCCATGCAAACCCCCACCTTCGCCATGATGGTTCGCACTCTCGAACGGGACATCACCAGCCTCAACGGTCAGCACCACGTGCATCTTTCGTCTACCAATCAACTCTTGCTTGATCCAGATATTACCGGTGTCAAAACAGGCTTTACCAGCAAAGCGGGACGATGTCTGATCGCCAGCATGTACAAGAACGGCCATCATGTGCTTCTTGTGGGCTTAAACGTCAAAAACCGATGGAAACAGGCTGAACAACTGCTTCAATATGGACAGGCATTGTTGGGAACGGGGAAAGCCATAACAGCACGGTGACAATCCTCCACCTGTTATTGGTGCCGTCCGACGTGAAAGAGATAGGCCTCGCGAAGATTTTCCTGAGCAAGAATATAGTCAGGTTGGAGGGTGAGGGCCACACGAAATTCTTCAATCGCATGCGTCCAATCACCTTGTAACGCATAGGCATGACCCAGGTTGTTATGCGGCCTGGCTTTTTGTGGAGATTTGTGAACAGT
>JAOUQB010000399.1 GCA_029879555.1 Nitrospirota bacterium
TGAGGCAATCTCCAGCGCCTGATGTTTCATGTCATCAAAATCATCCGCAAAGACCTCAAAAGATACCGGACGGTCTTGAACGACCTTCAGAACTTCGCACGCAAAGGCTTTGTAGTCTACAACGCCCGCTTTCCTCATCAAAGTGGGATTGGTGGTAAACCCGTGAATCCAATCATTCTCAGCCATGGCTTTGATTCCATCTAAATCTGCCCCATCCGAAAAAAGCTTGATGTTCAAATTCGATTTGGACATTGGGCTGTGTATCTCCTTTCGTGTGGTTAGGCCCTAGCGTGACGCAATATAATAGGAACAGCTTCCTGCAATCCACGACATATGGCATCTGGTGCCTCTCTGAGCTGCTCCTGATACCCATAGTCGATAAAAATGGTGAAACAGCCGGCCGCGCGACCACATCCCACATCTCTCCACCGGTCTCCCACCATAAAACTTTTAGTTAAATCAATATCATATTCTTCTTTCGCCTCGAGAAGCATTCCGGGACGAGGCTTATACAAGGGACTGCCGGACTCTTCAGTTTCGTAACACACTTTAATAGCATCGAGAGGAAACGCCTTTAGGAGATCTTGATGGAAACTTTCCACCACACCCTTGCTGATAACACCACGAGCGACATCTGGTTGATTGGTCACAATAATAAGAAGAAATCCTGCTTTGTGAAGGGTGTGGAGAGCATCAGGCACACCATCGATGATGGAAAATTCATCTTGATTCGTTGGAGCAAAGGGTCTCCCTTCTCGCACAATAGTATGGTTAATCACCCCATCTCGATCAAGAAAAACTGCGGGACGCATCGCACGTTAACAAGGAAGGGATCCGACAACACCTTCCCATTTTGTACTGGACACCTGAAGCTTTGGATGCGACACCAAACAATGCCAGACGACGGCATGAAATGCCTCTGTGTGAGGGGTCACGTGCTCTGGATTGACCGTTGGAATGACCACCACCGTGTCTCCAACTTTCTTTGTATGTCCCCCCTGTCGACCAACCACGCCAAAGATCTTCATCTGCCGTTTTTTAGCTTCATCAAGTGCTCGAACAAGATTGACACTCACATTCCGTTCAGCATCCCCTCCACCAACGGAAAATACGAAAACGGCATCATCCTGATTAGCACGGCTGACCTTTAACCATTCGGCAAAGACCGTTTCCCACCCTTCATCATTCGTTCGAGCCGTTAATTCCGAAACATTATCAACTGGAGTATATGCCTCAATCCCACACAATTTCCGGAAATCATTCACTGCATGACTACAATTCGCCGCACTTCCGCCTACGCCCAAAAAAAACAGACGGCCTCCCCGCTCCCGAAGAGCGACAAGACCTTCAGCAAGGCGTTCTATGACTTCATAGTTTAACGTCTGGCTAACCTGAATCACTTCCGAAAAGTATTCACTAACATGCGACATAGAACAATTCCCTCTGCGAGTACTGATCAAGAAAATTTTCGTCTTTATTAACGGAACTGGATGAATGAGTCAACAAAATTTCCTAAAAAATCCTACGTTCTTTCAAATACCAGTAAATCGTGTGCCGCCGGTACCATCCACGGCAGAGTGAAAAAATTGCAAGAGACCAAGCCACCAGACTCGTGATTTCAGTCAAGATTGAAATGATCCAAACGTCATTTGCCTATGGCCAGTCTGACAAAACCATTTTCAAAGCCTAAAAAAACATGTAACCCAAAACTACCGTGCCATGGCAGTTTCAAGCCATGGCATCGCCGTCGGCCTTATTTGAACCACCACACCGGTGGCACGACAATCACCAACGACTTCTTCCAACACCGTGTGATCGACCACAGAAATAGCAATCAAAATCTCTTGAACGTTATATTGCTTCACGATCACTGCCAACCGTGCCCTTGATCCTAAAATCTTAACCCCATGAATGCTTCGCCCCCATTTACGAGAATCATCATCGATGAAACCAACGGGGATGTATCCTAGTTGCGGATTGGCTTTCAATTCTCGCAAGGCAATTTCTCCGGCATCTCCTGCCCCAACAATAAGTAAACGTTTCCCTTTTTGTTCGGTTAAGGTACTGAGGTATTCATCAAGAAATTTGACCAGGAGACGCACTCCACTCACCGCCAGCAATAACAACATCCAATCAATGACAAAAACCGAACGGGGGTACCCTTCAAACCTGAAGACCATGACCATCAACACGACACTGATCAAGCTGCCCGATGTGACAGCCTTCACAATATTGAGTAGATCCTGCATGCCGACGTAACGCCATAGGCCACGATACAAACCGAAGTAGAAAAAAATGGCCAGCTTCACCGTAAGCAGTAAGGGAAGAGCTTGCCCAATGGCAGGAAAATATTCAGCGGGCAGACCATCAAATCGAATGAAAAATGCACCGGTGAAGGCGCTACTGATAAGGATACAATCAACGATAATTTCGCCTAATCGTCGTTTGTGCATTAAGAAAAGGCTCAAGGTAAACCCGGAGGACTTGGCCAGATTCTCTGCTTTATGGCCATATGTCACAATCCCGCTCAAAAAAACCCCGAAATAACACAAGACGATGACAATGAGAATGGCCAAAATCGATGGGTATATCATGCTAAATTGCAGTCCGAGTAACGCCACCATTCCACAAAAAAGGCTCAGCACATAAAACAGCAAAACCGTCGTTCTCTCCGAGAGTCCAAATGCCACTAAACGATGCGAGGAATGATCTCGCCCACCCTGCGAAATAGCTCGCCCATTGAAAAACCGAAGCAACGAGACAAATATGGTATCAAAGATGGGAACGGCCAGAACCAACACCGGGATTAACATGGCGAAGAAAATGTTGGTCGTATATTCCCCTTTTCCAGTAATAGCTAACGCCGCCAAACTAAATCCTAGAAATAGGCTCCCCGAATCCCCCATAAAGATTTTTGCGGGATAAAAATTAAATATCAAAAATCCAAGTGACGCACCGCAAACACTGGCGGCCAAAATCATCATCAGTTCGTTACCAGTCATCATGCCAGAAACGGACAAGCACAGAGCCACAATGGCTGCAATCCCCGCTGATAGGCCATCCATGTTATCAAGAAGGTTAAAGGCATTGGTGATGCCGACGATCCACAAAAACGTCAGAACAAGGCCGACCAAAGGCAAAGAAGGGATTTCAAAGGCCACATGGTAAAACACGATAAATGAGGTGGCCATGATCTGGCCGATGAGCTTGGAATACGGTTTGATATGCAGAAAATCATCAAGAAGACCAAGGACGAACACCGCACTGGCACCACCAAGAATGGCCCATGGCATACTGTCATCTGAGGGC
>JAOUQB010000400.1 GCA_029879555.1 Nitrospirota bacterium
GCGAAAGAGACTGAGTTCTTGGTGGTCTTGGATCCCCTCCTCGGTCTCAAACTTGGCTTTGAAGGCCACGGTCCCAACCTCATCTTCGATCCCACCTTGTTTGGTCTCAAGAATCTCTAATCCCGTCCATTTGGTCGACTCGGCCCATTTCCGGTTGGCCTCCATATCCGTTTCGTTGCGCGTGTTGGGATCGTGCGTCTTCTCGATATAGTCCATGGCCACTTGTGTATAGGCGGTATACCGGGCCCGCATGAGTTGCTCCGCCGTTTCCGCGTCTTTCGCCCCTGTGATAAACGGCTCACAGCATTTCTTAAGCGTTTTTCCACTGTCACACGGACATTTCATACACTCTCCTTGTAGGTACTGTTAATGGCTGCGCTTTCTTGTACGTGGTCTGTACCAAAAAAGTCAAAAGGCGAGGCCTCTTCATGTATCGTTCAACCTGAATCATATTCCTTCGCTTATCACGAGATCCTTTGAGGGTTGAACCAATTGAGATTGAACTCAAGACGGACACCCAACACCAGAGCGTTTTTCCTGCCTGGTACCGTGCCGGGATTCATGACATATTGCACATCCGGTTGGATAAAGATATTGCGGTTCACATAAATGGAATGCGTGACCTCCAGAGTGATCTCAGCATTATCGGCCGATTGCCCTGCCTTCCGTTGAGAACGCTTATAATACTTGCCATTCACAGCCGCCGCGACGCCTATCCCTGTTTGGTCAAAATTTCGACCGGGGAATAATCCTCTATAGACCAGCCCCCCGCCGTAATACTGAGAAAAGCGATTCACTCTGGGGTCAGCCATTCCGGCTCGGCCAAAGAGAGTCAGCTCCTGATCGTTGTCTCCCTGCTCATGGTACACGTCATATTCCGCTAACCCATACAGGCCATATGTGCCATGTTGCTTGCTTGGGCTCCCGGAACTCTCGACTTTGCTGAGGTGATCCAGGGAGGTCGTATATCCCCATAAGCCGAGAGCCACTTTCGCTTCATATTCAAGAGGGGCAGACCTTCCAACCCGACGAAAGGTCAGTCGACGAGATTTTCCTGCAAGGATGTCCCCTTTTCTGAATTTGTAATACGCGAGTTCCATCGTACCGAAAAGGCCATCGTCCTCACTCAATTGGATGTGAGTGCCGTGGGGATTGTTGGGATTACCGGGGACTCCATCAGCGAGTACGGCGCGAACCATCAGGTTATCGTTGACGATAGCTTGCCCCCTGATTCCTAAAGAAGTCGCAGGAAAGGTGGACGGGCCGATTTTCCCACTGGTCGCGAATTCCGCCCCGGTTCCGAAGGAGCTATTCACAAATAGTTCGGAGGAGGACGCCATGACATCGAACTCAGAGGTCACATCATAGAGGCCGGCCAGCAGCGAAAAGCGTTCGAACAGGTTTTGTTGGTACCAGGCTTCAAACAGTTTCCATGTATTTGGTGCCGCAATGCCGCTCACCGCTTGGATGTCCCCGACATGCTTGCTTGGATCGTCTCCATAGGTGCCCAAGCCATATACGAATAGGGTCCCGCCCTGCCAACCAGAAATTAATTTTTCCGTATCGACTGTGAGCAGAAGATCCAGATCACCCACGACAGCGGTTTTTTGATGAATGCCGCCGGAGACATTGGACAGGACATCCAATGTGTTGACGGTTTCAAGTAGGATCCCATGATCATTCATATTGGTTTGAAACGCCTTCCATGTGTCGAGAGCGCCATTCAGGCTTTCAAATCGAAGAAATTCTTCTGAATGGCCTAAACCTGGATTCAACAATACCAAAAGGAGCAGACCCCAGAGAGGTGGGAGAATCCTTCTTGTTCGACTTATTGCCATGTTGGTGAAACAGGCTCCGCTATTCCTTGCACAGGAGATGTTGTGGGTTGTGGTGATGATCGGCCATGTCGTTCTTTCATTGGTACCGCGCCTACCGGCTATAAAGAGGAAAAGCTTTAAATGTCTTTATGACTGCCTGATACCTTTTTTCTTTCTGGTCTGCCGTATCTATTCCTGCTCATTCTTCTGCTTGATAAGGGACGTGAGATAATGATCGAGGTGTTTGGCGAATAATTGTCGATCGCGCTGGGTTAATGCAGATGGTCCTCCGGTTTCGATACCACTGGCCCGAAGGGTTTCCATAAAATCGCGCATGGTGAGTTTGGCTTGAATCGTATCAGCCGAATGCATCTCACCCCGTGGATCAAGCGCATGGCCTCTCTTGGCGATGACCTCAGCAGCCAGCGGAATATCGGCGGTGACCACTAAGTCGCCGACTTCGACTCTTTTCACGATTTCCGAATCAGCCACATCAAACCCATCAGCGACTTGAATGGCAGAAATATAAGGCGAAGATGGGGTGTAGAGCAGTCGATTCGCGACAAGCGTCACTTGCACGGCGGTCCGCTCCGCCGCACGAAACAAAATCTCCTTAATCACCTTGGGGCAGGCGTCGGCATCAACCCAAATGGACATGTCCAACCTTTTTGCAGCTTTGTGAGTTTTTTTGAGGAATTTCTAACACCATTCTAGATCGAAAAGAAATTAATGAGCTGCGATCGCATTTCACTAGGGCGGGGTTTGCTCCTTCACTCACACTCGGTGACCCAGACACCGACATGAAGCGTCGCCCCTGGAGGACCGACAAAGGTTCCCTCTACCGGAGGCACGGATTCGGGTAATCTCGCTACGGCCACCGCAAAATGATCAGGCCCGGCTATGGCGCCGACCGTGGGATCGAACCCCTTCCAGCCAGCGCCTGGCAGGTAGACTTCGGCCCAGGCATGGGTGGCCCCATAATCGGTCGCTGATGGGGGGGCGTGGAGATATCCGCTCACAAAGCGCGAGGCGAGCCCTAAGCACCGAGCGGTTTCCATAAAGAGCAACGCAAAGTCCCGGCATGAGCCGGTGCCATACTCCAGTGTTTGCGCCACGGTTTGGACGCCGGGTTCTTCCCGTATTTTATATGACAACGTCTGGTTGATGTGGGAGGCCAGGCGTTGCAGGAGGGTGTAGGTTTGAATGGGTTCGCCTGGTTGCCAGAAACCCCTTATCCATCCAGTCAGTTGTGTTTTGGTCTCCTCCTCCGGGAAAGCCATATGGGGTAACAACATAATCCGATCATCGGGTTGATACGCAAACGGGTAGGCGACCGCGTAGTCGGCGACGAGAAAATCGAGTGGAGCCTCATTGAATTGTTGGATGATGACTTCGCTCTCAATCGCAAGCTGGTTGGCGGGCACATCGAAGGTGGCAGTGGCCACCGAATTGCCTTCCACGTCACGATGCCACAGCAGGGCCGC
>JAOUQB010000401.1 GCA_029879555.1 Nitrospirota bacterium
GGTTCGACTTTTACTTCCTTTAGCCCCTTCGAAATAAACTCATATTCTTCATGAGGATGGGGAGTGGTTGAGGGTAACAAAGCCCAAAAGACAAAAACCAGAACTACCCCTGCACCAGTAAAGGCCGTCAACAGAAGGGGCTGATCAGCCGGGATCCGGAGACTATCCCAGAAATTGGCTCTTTCCTGTTCTGTCCCATCCAAAGATTTTGCATTATTTACAAACGATTGAGTCAACCAACCCAATCCATAGAGCCAGCCAAGTAAACAGAGAATGAGCACGCCTGTGGACACACTTCCCCACATAACCAGTTCTAGGCTAATTTGCTCGGCTACTGGAATATTATAAATCCCATCTTTTATCGCATGGACTATGCTCGAAGTCACAGATTTCGCGACTCCTGTTGTCGCTGAAACAATAATTTTCATCAATGGCAAGGCAATAGCCGAAAACACGGCCCATCGAAGCCAAAGACCCATACCAATACCTGGTTGCGAATCAACTTTGAGTCGATCAATGAACACCGTTCTGGCACATAGCCCCAAAGCCCAAATATCAATTGGGATAGACACTAATAATAGAAGAAATAGTCCCGCTCCCTTCCATGGGGGCATATGAGCTGCCAATAACAACAGGCAGAACACCATTTTTATGGGGAACCCCGTCCAAAAGGTTGGCCAGAATATTAGGAGACCCAATTTTATGCGTGACATAGGCATCGGAGGCTTAATGTAAGAAATCCCGATTGATAATTGCCGAAACCGTAAAGATAAGAATAAAAACCATAATCACTGTCCAACCAACAAGAGCAATCGGTCGCTTAAAGAGGTTTCGCTCAGGATTGGTATCGATAAAGGGAAGGGCTGCCAAAAAGGCCATAAACGCTCCAGGAATCGCGATAGCTCCAAGAAATTGCCCAAATTCTCCCCCAAACATTTTGAGACGGAGCAATTGGAAGAGAAAAAGAAAATACCATTCAGGCTCAGGATGATAGTCTCCAGGGTCTGGAGTGGCCTGCTGAAGCAGAACGACCGGCTCAATAAACGCCAATGAACAGATAATCAGAAACACACTCGCCATCGCCACGATATCTTTCCATATTTGACGTGGAAAGAAATAATCAGTCTTAGCCTTGATTTCTTCTGGTGTTCCTCTAAATGGTCCAGCAGGCCCGGCCTTTCTAAAGAGGAATATATGGAGCCCAGCTAATCCAGCAAGTGCAGCAGGTAACACCATGACATGGATCACAAAAAACCGACTGAGAGTCATTTGCCCAGGGGTTGGCCCACCCTTAAGAAATCTCGCCATGAAATCCCCGACAATCGGGGTCTTATCCATGATTTCTACTCCCACGACCGTGGCCCAATAGGCCCGTTGATCCCAGGGCAGAAGATAACCAGTAAACCCAAATCCCATCACAATCCCAAAAAGAGCCAACCCGACAAGCCATATTAATTCTCTAGGCTTTTTATAGGCTCCCCATAGAAAGACCTGCGACATATGGGCAAACACCATGACCACCATGGCCGAGGATCCCCAAAAATGGTAGCTCAGGAGGAACCAACCATAGTCCACTTCATGAATGATGTATTGGGTGCTATCGTACGCGTGGTCAGTACTGGGGACGTAATAAAACATCAGCAAAATCCCAGTCACGACCTGGAGAATGAAAATGAAGAGGAGAACTGATCCAAAGGCATAGGCCCATCTGGAGCCACCCGGGATCGGTTCATTGAGCATTTTCGCCTGGATGGTCTTCAGGCCAACGCGTTCATCGACGAACTCAACGATTTTTTCAAAGGGATTCGGTTGATTAACCGGCTGAAAATCCTGCTGCATGAAGGAGTATTCCTCGATTTAATGAAGACGTTTCAAAGAAGACGAATTTGGTTTTTTACGCCGGCCTTGTATTCAATATCAATGATTTTTATTTCACCGGCGGCATCCACGTTCATAGGCAGGACATCCAGGCCACGCGGAGCCGGGCCATCAATCACTCTCCCTGCCTCATCATACAGACTCAAATGACAAGGACAGAGGAATATTCCATCAGGATTACTTTTCGTTTTCCTCCACTTGTACCCACACCCTAAATGAGGGCACTTTCCAGAAAATCCAATGTACGGAGAATTGGCTTTATTGACGTGAAGCAAATCGCCTTTATTATCAAAAAATTTTGCGTCGTTCCCACCATATACGGCCTTTTGCACCTCAGGGGTCGCTTTCACGATCCAGATATTCTTTTCAATTTGCTGCTCGGGCATAAAGGCTTCCTTAAAACCCCGGGTAAACTTAAACTGAAAGCCAACATTTTCTTGTTTAATTTTCTGAATATTTCCCACCGAAAACCAGGCATTATCAAAAGGCTTAAACATCGGCTTCATCAGATATTTCAACACAGGATAAGCCAGTGGAAGCGCAATTAATGTTCCAATTGCATGGGTCATATTGTTAAAGAACGTTCTGCGAGGAACCCCTTGCTCAAGACAAGGGAGAGGCACCAAAACTTCACCTGGCTCCACATGGAGGTGATCCTCTAAATGCGCAATTTCAACATCATGGATGGTGACATATTGATCACGTTTTAGGATTGGGAACTTAGCAAATTCTTCAGGTGAACACCGCAGGATAATTTCTTCTTCATTCACGACCTGTTGAACTTGAGCCAATGGGATTTGTCGATCAACACCATCAATCCCTATTTCCCTAACCACGACATGACTAATCTCATGCGACAACGGATCCACAATGACCTTAGAAATCTTGCCGATTTCCTGGTCACCAGATAAGGCTTTAGCTGAAAGTTTTGGTTGCATATCGCTGCAATTTCCTAGACGTCACTAATTCATTTTTATTGGCTTCGGGGTTTCCACCGAGGCATCTTTTAGCGTGGCAAGGAAGGCCACGAGGGCAGCAATCTCTTCTTCAAACATTAGATCACGATACTTGTCCGGCATTTTCCCTTTCTTGTACTGCTTATCAAATCCTTCTGCCATCCAACTTTTGGGATTGAGAATTTTTTCTCTTAGGGCCTCAGGCGTCATAAGACTCCCAATATTATCCAGCACCGGACCACGTTTTTTCCCACCTGACCCAAATAATTTATGGCAGTTATAACATTCCTGAAGCT
Source organism: Nitrospirota bacterium (assembly GCA_029879555.1). Taxonomy (GTDB): domain Bacteria; phylum Nitrospirota; class Nitrospiria; order Nitrospirales; family UBA8639; genus Nitrospira_E. The sequence goes on from JAOUQB010000401.1 coordinate 3,131, forward strand.
CCCATTGCTCTTTGCCTTTGGCAATAATATCCCCAGAAGCTGGGGCTCCTCCGCCTGAAGTAGAGGCCACTTCCACTTGAGCCCCAGCCCCGAGAGAACTCAGTTGTGCCGTAATCGCTTTCGCTCGTTCATCCAGGGCCTTCGCTCTA
>JAOUQB010000402.1 GCA_029879555.1 Nitrospirota bacterium
CGTGCGGCTTTCAATCGTGTCCACCGCAACGATATTTAACGGGTCAGCCATGGCGAGTTCTAGGACCCCTCTTCGTTTGCCGATGGGGAGGACTTGAAACTGGGCTGCTAATTCGTAGGGGACAAGGTCTAAGATTTCTGGAGGGATAAACCTGGTCGAGAGATCGACCATGCCGGTATGTGTGCCTTCAGCGAGATAATGCGCCAGCACCTTTTCGGTGATAAATCCCAGGCTGACCAGGGTTTGTCCGAGCATGAGGCCATTGCGTTTCGTTTCGCGAAGAGCCAGATCTAATTGTTCTGTCGAAATCCAGCCATCCTGAAGGAGGGTGGTGCCTAATTGAGGGCGAGTGGAGGAGGTGGGTATCGACATCCTTACCTCCGATCCTTAATGGAAGGAGAATCTTGTGACGGATGCCCATGTTCTTTGGGGGTCCGAAGAATGGTGTTGGTCATAGTCAAGGAGACCATCACCCCAAGGCCGATGGGTCGAGGTTGGCCTTATCGGTGTGCGAGATAAATAAAAAGCTGGCTGGTGGCCGTATCGTATTTGACCCTTCCGCGAAGTTGTCGTTCAGCAGCTGTGGCACCTATCCCCGGGTCAAGAATGCCATCAATTTCTTCTGCATCACCCAGGGCTACGCCGGTAATTTGCAAATACGCGACTTGTGCTCCTGTCGCGAGGTCGCTATTTCCGTCGTTTCCTTTGAGATCCCAGCCGATGTTTGTTCCGGTGGTGGCTGTTGCCAGGGCCACCGCTGGGGCAGTTGGCATGAGAATGGTTGCACCAATTCCAGGAGCATTCGCCGAGTTAAATTTTTCCGCGTATGGCCCACGAAATCGGATCCATTGATTGGCTCCGGTATTGAGAGGATCCGTGCTATCCAGGGTTATGCGAGCTGCAAGAGAAATAGCGGTGGCGCTGTTTCCAGTGGCTTCGGCTGTTGGAACGCCAGTGGCATTTAACGGATACAAGGAACCCACATCCGCAAAATATCTGGTAAGGGCTGTTTCGTAGGTTCGGACTGCGGCGGCCAATGACCGGGCGTTGGCCGACGCAATGAGCTGAAACACTTTGGGGAGTAAGAGGGCAATCAAAATCGCGATGATGGCCAAAACGCCGATCATTTCTACTAGAGTAAATCCGTGATCGTGCGAACTCGGGCGGAAAAATTTCTTCAACATATGCCTATGCTCCTTTGGGGGCGAAGTCTCTTCTTTTCCATGCGTTTCTGTAGAATTGCCGAGAACTCTAATCCACAGTTGGATATCGGTGTTGGGGTGGGGGATCTTGAGCGGAGGCTCTTAGAGCGTGGAGCCTGATCGAAGATCGAGGAGTGCGATGGCTGCGAACGGGTCACCGAGCAGAGCCGCTTTCTTAAACAGTTGGCGGGCTGTCGAGGGGTCCGGCATTCCAAAATGACCCTCGGCATGAAGGTATCCTAAGTGCACCAGTGCGGAGGGCAGACGTGGGTCGAGATCGATGGCCTTGCCAAACGCTTTTTTGGCGAGTTCGACTTCCCCTAATGTTTTGAGTGAAATGCCTAAGCCCAAATAGGCTGGGGCGGATTGCGGATTGTGCCGCAAAGCTTGTCGATAGGCGGCCATGGCGGCTTGGGTTTGTCCGTTTAACAAGAATGTCCACCCTAAGTTGGTATGGGGTTTGGCCTGTGGAATTCGTTGCTTTGGGAACGAGGGGTGTGCCGTAGGTTCAGTTGAGTGAATGGTTTCTTTCTGAGCTGTGAGCTGCGGCACGGAGACAGGAGTTGTTCGGAAAGTGGGGCCGGATTCCTGGTCCTGACTGGGTTGGGGAAGCGAGGGAGGTCCCGAGCGCGAGAGGGAGGAATCCAAATGGCTTCCGACTGCGGTCGAAGACCCCACAAGCCCATATAGGGTTGTGGCCGCGAGGAGGGGTATGGCCCATGTTGCTCTCATGGCCTACCCTATCGGTACGCGTACCAAGGGCTTGATACATTGGACGCGGTGAGCTGCAGCAATGTAAAAAATGGAGGAATAACGGGTGAGAACCGGGAGAAGACGTCAGATGCTCTTGGATGTGAGGCGCGAAAGGCTTCTGAAAAGTAAGGAGTGAAGGAGTAAGGGGTGATTTGGGGAAAGAGAAGAATATTTTCCTCTCTCCTTACGCCTCACCCCTCACTTTTCGTTCTCGGCTTAGGCTTGATCGGGAAAGGCGGCTTTGAGAAGCGGCTGCAATTCCCCTTTTTCTTCCATGGGGCCCAAGACATCCGTGTCGCCATAAAACTGGCCGTTAATGAACACCTTTGGCAGAGTCGGCCAGTTCGTCATTTTGGAGAGGGTCTCGCGCTTTTCGGGATTGGGCAGGGCATTAATCAATTCATAAGGATAGCCGTACTTATTGAAAAATTCCATGGTCTCCACGGTAAACCCGCATTGCGGCGCGGTCTTCGTGCCTTTGCCGTAAATGAGAATTTTGTGAGTGGCAATTTCTTTGTTGATTTCATCTTCAATAGGCGTACTCATAAGGTTTATCCTCCTTTAGCTTCATTTTTGGTTTTCGCTTGAATTTCTAGAGCATGGATTCGCCCGTCTTTCATGGGGGCATCAAGGGCTTGATAAATCATTCGGTGCCGGTCTAATAAATTCTTTCCTTCAAAAGCGTCGGAAATCACTTTGACCGTAAAGTGATCCATGGTGCCGGTTCGATCAAGAACGGAGACTTCGGCATCGCCTAAGGCTTCTTGTAACTGGGTGCTGAGATCTTCAAAAGTCATCATCTGGCTCATTCATTCCTGGTGAAAAATGGTTGGGTTTCTCACGTCACTATACCGGAGGGAGAATTTTTTGCGCAATCTTGTTTGAAATAATAAGAAGTGAGAAGTGAGGAGAGGGCAGATGAAGAATACTCCTGACTACTTACTCCTAACTTTTGACTTTTGGATACAGCACGTCATGAAGAAACGTCCCCAGACCGTTCAAGACTTGCACGGGAATTTCATGACCCCCATGGAATTCAACCCAATTGACTGGAAGCCCAGCCGCTTGGATGTGGTCCCGGAGTTGTTGGGCCATCGAAAACGAGAGAATGGGATCGTCAATCCCATGGCTTTGAAACACCGGGAGTCCTTGCCGATTGGGGAGGCGAGTCAACCATTCCTGCTTGGCAATGAGTGTTCCAGAGAGCAAGGCTAAGCCAGCCAGGGGAATATCCGAATGGAGAGCTAGGTCCGTGGATAACATGGCGCCTTGGGAAAATCCTCCGATGACCAAGGCCCCTGATGGTACCGATAAGGCTTCCGT
>JAOUQB010000038.1 GCA_029879555.1 Nitrospirota bacterium
ACCCCTGGGAATGCGGGACCTCTGGGCTGGCGAGGCGTAACGACGGGTCTGTCCACGTCAGCACTTTTTGCCCGGCTCGGGGTCCGAGGGCAATGCGGTAGGTGCAGGCCGCCGCATGGAGTGGGGCTAGGGCCGGATCGGCATCAGGGTTGGCCAGGTACGGGATCTCCGTATCTTCTTCCGTGAGCGCGCCTTTGCGGGTCAACCTCTTCAGGAGCCGGGTGATGATCCGCGTGAGGACGGTCTGCAGCTGTTCGGTGGTGGGGGCCGAGATGGGCTGAAAGACGGGAATGCCGTCCGTGAGCTGATAGACGCCATCGAGACAAGCCAAAGATTTTGCACTCAATGTTCAATGGTTGGTATATCGTCAGAGCAAGCCTATTTGCTCTTGTCTTCTCTAGCTGCGACGTTTCAACCATCTCTCGCTGTCTTTTTTATGTAAAACGGTCAGGACCACGACTTGCTGCGCAACAATGCGGTAGTAAGCCCGGTAGTCTCCAACTCGCAACCGATACAAGGGCGGGGTAAAACCCACAAGGCGTTTGATACGTGTTTTACTCCCTTTAAACGGTTCAGACGGAAGGCGTTTTTGAATTTCCTGGAGAACCATTCGTGCGTCTGCTGCGGGCAATGCCCTAATTTCCCGCTCGGCTTCTCTGGCAAATTCGATCGCAAATGGTTCATCGCCGGTGTTCACCCGGCCAATCCCTTAAGAATTGTTTCTATTGAGGTGCCGCCGTTCTCGAGATAGTCTTTCCAGCGTTTTTCGATTTTTCGCTTGAACTTGGGATCGTGTTCCAGGAGATAATCCTCCAGTTCGTCTTCTCCAAGATGGTGGAGGATGGCAGTGGGTCGCCCATTTTTGGTAATGACCACATCCTCTTCCTCAGCTTTCTTGAGAAACTGAGATAAGTTATCTTTCACTTCCTTTACGCTGGCAATTTTCATGTGTCTCACCTCCTTTTGTAGCTATAATTATAGCCACAATGCTGTCCTGTGTCTATGCAGTGTAGGATCAGTAAGAGGGAGGAAATGTCCTGACAAATTGCTTTTTCGGCAATAGCCACCCAATCAAAAGGAAAGGGAATTTAGGAGCCAAGCTCATTTTTTTTAACATTCCATTGCGGCTCCAGGGCATTACAAAGCGTGGCTTGATCTGATACGAGGTCTGTTGAATATTGCTCTCACTTGGCGCGCAAAGGCCCGCCATGGAGCCGATACCAGCAGCCGGCGGGAATGTTCAAAAAAGTCCGTCCAGTCCTGTCCTGAGGCAGTCGAAGGGAAGGCCGAAGCCATTTTGACGCGCGGAGCGTGCATGGCGTACGTGAGCACGGCAAAATGGCGAGAACGCTGCTGGCGGCTTTTTTTAATATTCCCATACGAGGTTCTTATTAAGGGGATCGTATTCGTCCCTCCAATCGTTTTCTTGGGTCCGCCATATCGAGAGAAAGAACCTGCAATCCTGGAAAGTGGGCCTTTGTCTTTTTGGGCAGGCCACTGCCAAGTAATGCAAAGAACTCCGTTCTGGGGTGTTCCACCCGAAAAGTTCTAAAATCGTTCACTAGTTCCAACCTTTTTCCTTTTATGAAAACATCTTCATATTTAATTCATGGCCTCTTCATGTTGGCCAAGTATGCTTGAGCAAGATTTGAAAAGGGCTCTGTTGGGAGCTCAACAACTTTAAACTTGGAGGGTATGTCATGAAGAACGTGTTAACGGTTTTAACCATTGTTGGGTGTCTGGTCCTTTCGTCGAATGCCATGGCGGCTGACCCGTTGAGTTTGCCAACGGGCTCAAATGCGGAGGCTCTGAAGCATAATGAAGAGGGCATGGTTCTTTACAAGGCAGGCAAATACGAGGATGCGCTTAAGCACTTTGATGCATCAGAAGACCTTGAACGGACTGCCCAAGTGTATTTCAACGAAGGGTTGACCTATGACCAATTAGGGAAATCGGCAAAAGCCCGAATGCATTTCCAGGAAGCGCAACGACTGGAGCAAGAACATGCTGTGCACCAGCTGAAATCTCCCATTGCGACGGCTGAGGTGTTAAAGAAATATCATTTGTTGAAGAAGGAGTAATGAATCAATTGACTGTGGAATGGAGTCGGAAACCTGCCTCCTCAATTTCACAAGGGTGCTTCCTTTCTCCATTCCCACGACCTGTCGTTTCTGTTGCTATCTTTGAAGTGTGCAAGAGGATGAGTTGCTCTCGGCAGCTCCTCCTTGCATGCTCGCATCAGATTCCTGTGATGGCAGCGCGATACAAACGATTTTCACCAAGAGAGCCTGCAAGACAGTACACATTGCCATGAACATGAAAAAATATTAGGCAACGCTCTTGTTTATCAGGGTGGTTCTTATTAGAGAGTGCCATTACAAACTCTCAAAAACTCTATGGAGATAATAAACCGAAGGAGATTATGACTCATCATGAAGTACATAGGTCAAATCGTATAGGTTGGTTGCGTGCAGCAGTTCTAGGCGGAAATGACGGTATTGTATCAACGGCCAGTCTTATTATTGGTGTAGCAGCCGCTCATACTGCACATGCCGATATCCTTCTCGCTGGTGTTGCTGGCTTGGTTGCAGGCGCAATGTCCATGGCCGCAGGAGAATACGTATCTGTTAGTTCTCAGTCAGATACTGAAAATGCAGATTTAGACCTTGAAAAAAGTTCCCTAAAAAATGATATAGAATTTGAGAAAAAAGAACTTGCAGATATTTATATAGAAAGAGGACTCTCTTTAAACCTGGCCAAACAAGTTGCCGAACAGCTCATGGCTCACGATTCACTGGGTGCACATGCAAGGGATGAACTGGGAATATTTGATAGTGTACGAGCGCGCCCAATTCAAGCGGCATTGTTCTCTGCGGGTACATTCACTGTTGGTGCTGCACTGCCACTATTGACTGCGTGGGCGGTGCCAGTAACGCAATTAATACCCGTAGTTGCCCTATTATCGCTAATATTCCTAGCGGTTTTAGGTGGACTTGCTGCCCAGGCAGGTGGTGCGTCAATCACTATCGGTGCTACCAGAGTTACTTTTTGGGGGGCGCTCGCAATGGGGTTGACTGCGGCAGTGGGTATGTTGTTTGGCGCGGGTACCTGATGCGGGAAAACTTGCAGCCAAAGCCTAGTTAGACTAGCTGGTTATATCAATATCCCTATGTTTTTTGGTGGCATGATGGTAACGTTTCTAATTCTTATTCTTGTATGGCTTTTTCCGCAGGGGTGACCAGGGTTTTTAAAATTTGCCAACAAGAATACGAAGTGTCAATGGAATGCATGCATGATAAGCCGTTAGAAGTCGTTGTTGTCGAGATGGATGATTGGTAGGAAACCGACCATGCGATTATTTAGTCAAAAATGGGGCCACGTGATTTTCCTAGGTCTTGTCGTATGTGTTCTTTCAGGCTGTCAATTGACCCCTTATATCAGAGGCGTGCATGAAGACGAGCACCTGCTTGTGAGGCTTGAAGATCATACAGGTGGACCTTTTCCTGAAAATCCCATGCGGTTTGATCACCCGGTTGTCCGATCTGAGGAGCAATGGGAACGGGTTCTGCGAACTATTCAGATTCGGGAAGAAAGTGGTGGCAATCCTGCCTTTAAGGAAGATTCTGCCAAACCAGGAAAAGCATCAGAAGCCTTATTTACTGACGAGGAAATTTCTTTCCTTACTCCAGTTGCGGCCCAGGCTTTCGCTCGGGCTCGGTCAAATGAATGGGTAACGTTTGTGATACGGCATCCTCTTGGGTCGTATGAATGGTTAAATAAAACCATCATGGCTCAATCGATGACATCAGGGGGCTTCTATGTCGCCAACCAGAAGCTGCATCTTTACCTGACCAATATTCGGTCACCCATTACATCAACAATCATTGGCGAAAACATTTGGGACAATCCTTTTTATATCACCGATGCGATGTATTATCAGGTTGAAGATACTGCCACTCAAACCGTCAAGCAACATCCACAACAAGGGCTACGGGGGAAAATCAATCCTTCGATCAATGAGGTGACGCTAGAGATGGCCCGCAGCTTGGAGGCTCACGAAGATGGAAGCCAGAGTCAACCAGCGGAAGGCGAGTTCCCCGACATACATTCCAGAACTAAACCAGCAATTGCCAAGAAATTGCGGGACCTGTTGATTCTTCGACAAGATGGGCTCATCACGCAGGAAGATTATGATGGAATAAAAAGAACATTGTTGGAGCAATTTATTGACGAAACTCACAGGGTTAAATGAATTGACAAAAATTATCAGAATTGATAGTAGAGAGGCTCTTATGCCTTCCAATAAAAACCAGTCTCTTCTGCCTCAGGCAGAAGCTGACTCCCAATCAGGTCTGGCCAAGCAACTCCTTGGTCTTTCCTTCACGATCTTCACGGTGATGGGGTTGTTGGTATGGTTTGCCCCAACCACCTCGGCCAATCCCGTGTTTGCCAAGCGTTTTAAGGTTAGTTGTTCCTTCTGCCATGTTGCCTTTCCTAAGTTAAATAGTTTTGGGAATATGTTTGCAGGAAACGGCTATAAGTTCCCAGGTATGGAAGTCAAAACCCTTTTTGAAGACTTGGGGGACGCCAACCTATTTCTGGAAAACCCATTAGGTTTGGGTATTCGGGTTGACTCATTTCTCCGTTTTCGAAACGATACAAACGTGAAGTTCGATGTGGAAATTCCAACAGCCGCGAAACTGTTTTTCCAAGGGTATCTCACGCAAGATACTGTCTTTTATGGGTACTTTTTATTCAACGAAGGCGGAGAGGTCGTTGGGATGGAAGATGCCTTTTTGTATTTCAATAACTTAATTGACAATGAAAATTTGGATATCCAAGTGGGCCAATTTCAAGTTATGGACCCCGTGCGTGCCAGGGAGCAACGTCTCACCTTCCAAGACCTCCGGCTCTATACCACCAGATTTAGTCGGGATAACTTTGATTTAACCTACCAACGGGGAATCCAAATTTCCTATGGAAAGGGTCCCATTCAACTTTTTGGAGGAGTGGTGAATGGGAATGGGATTGGCACAAAAGACACTGATGGCAATTTTGATTTCGATACCTTTAAAGATCCGTTTGGGCGCATCACTCTCTCCCCTGTGTCTTGGGGCTCTCTTGGCGGATTTCTTTATTATGGCGATCATCGTCCTCGTACGTTTTCAAGTGGTCCCGCAAATACAGGAAAGATACATAATTACTTCTATCGGGTAGGGCCGGATTTTCAAATCCAGCCTTCTCCCCAATGGGCACTCAGTGGGCAGCTGCTTTTCGGGCGAGATAGTAATCCAAATTTTTCCACCACCAGCCCCCAAGCTGTTCACCATTATGGCTCATGGGTTGAAGTGGATTATCACTATAGCCCTACTGTGACCATGGTCTTGCTCCACAATCTGCTCCGATCCAAAGATGACCCAATGAAGGATGTGCACACCATGACCGGCAACTTCACCTATTATTGGCGCACAAATTTTAAATCCATAGTCGAAGCGACCTACGATATTCAACAGACTAGCGCCACTCACCGCGAAAAAACGCATGGGGGAGTCATTGGATTGGTGTTTGGATTCTAAACAATTTGACACGTGAGGAAGCGGGGACATCAATGAACATGATTCTAAGGATCTTCTTTTTTTTAGCGAGTAGTGGACTCTTAGGAGTGGGATGCCCTGACTTTGCGCTGGCTAGTGAATCGGCTGATGAGCATTCTCACTTTGTGGTGGTCGACCGTGATGGGAAATATCTAGGAAAGGTTGTTGAAATTGAGGAAGGAAAGGCACGAGTAGATGTGCTGCGAGAAATCAATGAACGGGTGGTTTTATTCTCAATCATCGGGCAAGAGATTGCAGGTTCCTACGATTTCTATCTTGCTTATACGACTCCCGATTGTTCTGGGAATCCGCACCTTCCGCTTCCCACCAAAGTATCGGCCTTAGTAGAGCAAAGTTTTGTTGATGGGAAGGTGCTGTTTTTCACCGCCATGGATAAGGCCTCCATCATGAAAGAACAAGGGCGAAAACCTATGCCTACCGGCCTCTGTTTCAACTTGGCTCAACCCCAAACCTCAGGCTCCCCCTATGGAGCACTTCCTGGCCAATCGGCCGAAACCACGATTCACGCGGTCCCATTTTCTGGAAAATTCGACCTGGGACAATTCCGTGCTCCTTTTAAAGTGATTGCTCGCTGATCAAACAAGCCCGCATCATTGCTTTTAAGGGAATTATTCTCGGAAGGCATTGATCCATGGTCTCGCCCTCTCATGTTTAAAACGAAAAAGGGAACAAGTTTCGTTGCACAGCTTGGCAGAAACCCTAGTCTTGTTCTGTCGCATAAGATTTGGCCATCGTTACCCCTGCCAGATCCTCCAAAAATCTTAAAACTAGAATCAAGGCGATTGCCGAGGTATCTGGAAATTTATAGCCCATCAGCTATGCCAGTCCTAGGGGAAACCCTCCAGGATTCAGCCCTTTGATCCCTGCCGCAGCCAAAGGGTTTCGAAATGAAAGGCCATGGGTAAGATTGTTATCCATGGCCCAGCACACCCAGCCCTCACGGCTCTTAGCCAATCGACATAAACCCTTTCAGTAAACCCTTTCAGGGTATAACTTATAATACCAGCACCTGCAAAAATGAAAATTGCTGGTCCGAACTGATGCATGATTGCACAGGCATCCATGTCTAATTTAACGTTTGTCTCATTTCATTAAATTATCTTCATGATTCCTTCATGAATGTTTCATGCTGTGGCCCTATACTGCTAAGATGTGAGGAGGATTTTTGAAGAACAACAACTTTAAACTTGGAGGGTATGTCATGAAGAACGTGTTAACAGTATTAACCATTGTTGGGTGTCTGGTCCTTTCGTCGAATGCCATGGCGGCTGACCCGTTGAGTTTGCCATCTGGCTCGAATGCGGAGGCCCTGAAGCATAATGAAGAGGGCATGGCTCTTTACAAGGCGGGCAAATACGAGGATGCGCTTAAGCATTTTGATGCCTCAGAAGATCTTGCACGGACGGCCCAAGTGTATTTCAACGAAGGGTTGACCTATGACCAATTAGGGAAATCGGCAAAAGCCCGAATGCATTTCCAGGAAGCGCAACGACTGGAGCAAGAACATGCTGTGCACCAGCTGGATTCTCCAATTTCTAAAGCAGAGGTGTTAAAGAAATACCAATTGATGCATAAATAGTCATTTCATAGAAGTAAAGGTGGAAATCAATGAAGTAGGAAATGTGCCTCCTCAAAATCACAAAGGCATTTCCTGTTGACGCCTTTGGCGTGCGAATGAGGGTGAGTTGCTCTAAGTAGCTCACCCTCACCTGCTCGGCCAAGAATACTGTAATGACAGGTAACGAGTGTAGGGGGGGTTGTATAGCCGTGGCGTATTTGTTTTTTTAGCTTTGGAAGCCTGAGTTTCTTGCATTAGGTTGGAGCTTCTCATTTGTGTGGCAACGACCCGTGGGTGCGTATTCGAGGACAGTTCCTTCCTTAATATAGAACATGTTATTGCACATGATCCTGCTGCTTGAGCATCCAATGAACGCGTCTTCGTCAACGAAATCGCCATTGTTGTCTGCTCCCGCCTTGCTAAAGCATTCCTGGAAATCATACCCATAGGCATAGTTCCGGATTTCAGTGCCGCTGGCAGTCTTTGTGCGGAACATGGGTGCTGTTTTAAAAAAAGTATGGCTGTCTAAGACTTCCACAGAGACGTTGGTCCAGGAATCTAAGTCTTGTTGTTGCACGGTTGGCCGGGTAGAGCAGACAGGGGTCAGAAATATTAAGGCCAATACGAGGAGGATTTGAAGAGAATTCTCCTTCATTGTTTCATGTTTTGCCCGAACATTCTTATGGCCCCTGTATGGAATAGTTTCACTTGTGTCATTTTCTAAAGGACAATTGACCCAGCGGGGTTATGGAATTAGAACAATTGTTGACAATCCGTCGAAACCTCTTCGTTCGAAACGACAAGGATCGTCCTACGATATGTCCTTAAAATGTTACGGCAAGGGAAAACGATCCCAAGGCACCCCGATCATCAAAATCATATCCTCCACCGACATCAAATTGGAATGCCCACAGGCGAATACCTAAACCGGCGGTGGGTGTGACCCGTGACTTCGCATCTTCCACGTTTTTGAGCGCTCCGACGCGGAGGAAGACGATATCAAACAGGCCTTGTTCTACGCCTAGGCTGAGGACGCGGCTTTTGATCCCAGAGACTAGGGTTTTATTCTTCGTCAGGTCGGCATCGAAAGTGACGGTCGTGGCCTCGAATGGAATGAAAGCGACTCCACTCCGAACTTGGGGACGTAATTTAAATTTTCCGCCACCAGGAGCCTTGAAGGAGGGTTTGTTGAGATCTTTTCCAACAATGCCAATTTGAAGCCATGAAATAGGGTGCACGAGGGCTCCTATGTCGATTCCAAATCTGGTCGATTTTTTTGAATTTTTTAATTCATCGGATATATTAAAGCTATCTTCGGAATCATCCACATCGATGCCACGTTTGTACGCCACGCCCTGAATCACTTTTCCTGTGATGCCAAGTGCGACTTTCTTTTCAAAGAGAGCATAGGCATAGGATAACGCGATTTGTCTGGCTTCTAAAAAATTGACCTGAAGTTCTCCAGTAATATCCAACTGGCTACCGGAAACAATCGCGGTTAAGGGCGTTGAGGAAAATGAACCGCCCGTTCCCACATCTGAAATATTGATCCCGACGGAATGCTCTCCCCAATAGCCTTTGGCGTAGAGTCCGGTGGCCGCGAGAGCCGAGAGGGAAGAGCCGTTTAAGTCATTCAACAGGCTTTGAAGGCGGGCTTGGTTTCCGGCGGAGATATCATTGTCATTAATGTCGTCAATGTCTTCCAATGTCTCACGAATGCCTAAGCGGTCGATCCCTTGTGCGGAAGCTTGAAACCGGATATCAACCTTCTGGGTCATCGCCAAACCAGCCGGGTTCCAATAGGTGGCTAAGGAATCGGTCGTGACGGCCACGCCCGCGCCTCCCATTCCCACAGCTCGCGGACCCACAATGACAAATTCCACGGCAAAGCTGCCTGTTGGCAGTCCCAGGATAGATAGACTGGTTAAAAAAATGAATACAAGTGTGCGGGGCCATACACAATACGTCATGGGTTATTCCTTTCTCGTCAAAAGAAACAGGGCAGGAGGTTTTTAGCTCAACACATACGTCATATGCAGACCATAGGAAAAATGGTGAATAAGATCAAGAGAAAAAACCCACACTCGTTTCCCTTAGAGAGATCCAAAGATTGCCTTATCTTGTCAATGTGCTGGGAGTAGGGGATAATGCCAGAATCCACGATGCCTATTCTTCGACCCTCTCCATTTTCTCTTCCGGTTTCTCGTCGAGCCCTATTCAAGCTTGGTGGCCTATTCTCGGCTGGAGCCATATTACCTGGTTGTGACTTGGGGTCGATGTTTGCCGTCCCGCCAAGGGACACGGTCTATTTCACCCCGAATGATAAGTTTTATACCGTTAATTTCATGGATGCGTCTTATAACTTCACGCGAGACCTTGATGTGGAGCAATGGAAGATGGTGGTGAAAGGTGCCGTCCAAAACCGTCTGGTGATGAAGTGGCGTGATCTGTTGAACCGAGAATCTTTTGACCAGGCCGTGACCTTGATGTGTATCGATACCCTGCCCGGCGGGACAAGTTTAGGTACGGCGATGTGGCGTGGAATCAGGTTGAAAGAACTTCTGAAAGAGGTTGGGGCTGATGACGAGACGGCGCGGGACGTGATCTTTCGTGCGGCGGATGGGTATCACGATAGTATTCCATTCGCACGAGCGATGGAAGATGACGTGATGTTGGCCTATTTGATGAATGGAGAAAAGCTGCCGAAGGATCATGGTTTTCCGGTGCGTCTGATCGTGCCGGGACTCTATGGTATAAAAAATGTGAAATGGATTACTGAAATTGAAGTGTATAACGGGGACTATCAGGGCTATTGGCAACAAAAGGGTTGGACCGATGATGGCACCATCCATATTTTTTCACGTATTGATAGCCCTGGACATTATCAAGCCTTACAGGGGCAGTCTCAGCGTTTGCGGGGTATTGCCTTTGGTGGGCCGGAAACGATCCGTGAGGTGCAATTGAGTTTTGATCAAGAAAAGACGTGGGTCTCCGCTGATTTGGAAACGCCACTGTCCCCGTATACGTGGGTCATTTGGAATTATGATTGGGTGGCCCCTCAGGCGGGAAAGCACATGGTGTCGGTTCGAGCCATTGATGTTCAAGGAAAAATTCAGACGGCTGAGATTGCACGTCCACAACCGGCTGGAGCCACAGGGTTACATTCGATTGTGGTCGATGTGTTGAACGTCTAAAGGGAATGATGAAAAAACCGCCAGCGACGTTCTCGCTATTTTGCCGAGCGAATTTTTTGATCATTCCCGACCGCGACTGTTATTGGATCCTTCAAGGGTTGGGATAGGCAGGTTTTTCTCGAAAAGTTTTTTTGGTATCCTAGGGGGTGGCTGTAGGTTTTTTCGTGGTCGTGCGAATCGACAATTCTTGAAGTTGTTCAGGACTCACAGTGGAGGGCGCATGTGTCATCAGGCACTGCGCCTTTTGTGTTTTTGGAAACGGAATGGTATCGCGAATCGATTCAGTTTTTCCTAAGAGCATGATCAGTCGATCCAATCCGAGTGCGATCCCTCCATGAGGTGGTGCGCCAGATTCTAAGGCATTCAACAGAAAACCAAACTTTTCGCGCGCTTCCTCTTTCGCAATTTTCAGTAAGTCAAAGACTTTTTCTTGAAGGCGTGGAGAATGGATACGGATGCTGCCTCCTCCCAATTCAAAACCGTTCAGCACGAGATCATAGGCTAATGTTTTGGCTTGTAAGGGGTGACTGTCTAACAACGGAGTGTCTTCCGGATGAGGCGCTGTAAAGGGATGATGGAGAGCCACATGCCGTTGGCTGGCTTCGTCATATTCAAACATGGGGAAATCTACGACCCATAAGGGTTCCCATCGAGTTTTATCCACGAGTTGTAATTCTTCGCCAAGCAGCAGCCGCAAACGGCCCAACACTTGGTGGACCACAGGGGCTTGGTCGGCCACAAAAATAAGTAGATCCCCAGGATTTGCGGAGGGAAGGGCGTTTCGTAGAGCGTCCGTGTTGAGAAATTTGGCAATGGATGAGTCCAATTGTCCGTCGTCGTTAATTTTAACCCAGGCCAATCCTTTCGCTCCAAATTCTTTGGCCGTATCAATCATATTGTCAATTCGGTTTCTGGTAAAGGCGCCGCCCTTGGGAATCACGAGTCCTTTGACCATGCCGCCGCTTTCGATGGCACGCCGAAAGACCTGAAAGTCGCAGGTCTTGGCAAAGGCGCTGAGGTCCTGTAGCGGCAGATCAAATCGGAGATCAGGCTTGTCATTCCCATAACGACCCATGGCCTCTTCATAGGTCAGACGGGGAAAGGGAGCGGGAAGGTCGATCTGTTTCGTTTCTTTGAAAATGCGTCTGATTAAGTCTTCAATGAGTTGGATGATATCTTCACGATCCACGAAGGACATCTCAAGGTCGATTTGGGTGAATTCCGGTTGACGATCCAGTCGAAGATCTTCATCACGAAAACATCGTGCAATTTG
>JAOUQB010000403.1 GCA_029879555.1 Nitrospirota bacterium
CACAACAATGCCTATATTACATTGGGGGAATTTTGAAGCATGGGCCAGCCTTAGCGGCGTTGACCAATCCTACAACCAATTCCTATAAGCGATTGGTCCCAGGGTTTGAAGCGCCGGTGATGTTAGCCTATTCCAGTCGGAATCGGTCGGCGGGGATTCGGATTCCGATGTATTCACCGAGTCCCAAAGCCAAGCGAATTGAAGTCCGGTTCCCTGATCCATCGTGTAATATGTATCTGGCGTTCAGCGCCATGTTAATGGCGGGATTAGACGGCATTCAAAATAAAATCGATCCAGGCGAAGCGATGGACAAAAACCTCTATGATTTGGAACCAGAAGAACTTGGCAATATTGAAACTTTGCCTTCAAGTTTAGAGGATGCCTTGGACAATCTGGCCAATGATCATGAGTTTCTTCTCAAAGGAGGGGTATTCACGGAGGATATCATCGAAGCGTGGATTTCGTATAAACGAGCCAATGATGTGGATCCGATTCGGCTCCGACCGCATCCCCATGAATTCTTCATGTATTACGACGTGTAAAATTCAGTAAGGCGTGAGGAGTAAGGGGTCAGGAGCAATCTTGAGACCCTTGCTCCTCCTCTTTACTGCTCACCCCAGATCATTCACGGTTTCTGGGGGAAATGTTTCAAGAACCGTTGGTGAATGTCTTTCATTCGCTCCAGAGTCGTCTGTTCAAACGTCTCGGCACTCTTCTGCCAATCCGTTGACCCCATCCCCAAACGTCGAGCCAAAAACACCATTTCGTCCGATCCGGACGGTGGCAGCACTAAGTCTTTCGCATTGCCTCGCACAATGCGCAAGCCATCAATGAGTTGTCGCAAAAAAAGATAATCTTCCCGTAAGGTTTCCCGTTCTGATAACGAGAGAAGGGAGGCATGGCACAGATGTTCGATGGCTTCTAAGGTATTCGGGGTGCGAAGCGAAGGGAGCTCATGCCCATGAAGCAGCTGAAGGTATTGCACCAAATATTCGACATCGAGTAATCCCCCAGGGCCGTATTTCACGTGAGTGGTGCCAGGTTGGACCAACTCGGTCATTTGCCGCTGCCGAAGGTGGAGCGCGGTCGACAGGTCCCATGGGTCTGGTCCATAGACAAAGCGGTTCCGGTGCGTTTCCACGGCTTTCCCTAACGCCGGAGGCCCAGCAACAAAACGCAGCTTAATAAAGGCTTGGCGTTCAAATGGCGCGGCTCGTCCCTGCGGGCCATAATATTGTTGTATTTCTCCGAGAGAATTGGCCAAGGTGCCCTTGTCCCCATTTGGACGAAGGCGGGTATCAACATGGAAAATGCCTTCTTGCTTCGCTTCGATCCATTGAAGAAATTCTTGTGACCATCGTTCATAGAAATCAGCTGGAATCTTGGAGGATTGGCGACGAGTGGAGGGTGTTGGATTGTCATAGACAAAAAGAATTTCAATGTCAGAGGCATAGCCCAGTTCACCTCCACCTAATTTTCCTAACCCAAAAATGGCCATCGGAGGCGGGGGAGTCCGCGACCCCTTCGGTTGAATGGCACGATAGGAATGTACAAGGGCCTGCCCTAAAATGACATCGGCTAAATTCGTGAGGGCGCGAGAAAAATCTGGAAGCGAACTGGTTTCCAGCAGGTGACGCATGTCAATGCGGAACAGTTCTTCGTCCTTACATTGGTTCAGGGCCTTCTTCTTTTGAGCGATGGTCTTGGCTGCTTGCAAGCGTTTCTCGAGAGTTTTGGTCAGAATGGCTTTAGAGCGTATCAGCGGACCCTTTTGGTACCGCCGCATCATGGGTAACAGATTGTCATGTTGCCGCCGTAGGAGATCCTCCCAAAGATAATCACTGCTCCCAAACAATTGCGCGAGATGCTCAAGAGTGGAGGCCTGCCCTAAGGTGCTCAACGCCGAAGCTTTCTTGGGTTGTTCAAGCAACTGATCCAGGAATTGATCGAAGTGATCAAGGGCTTTCCCCGGGTCGGGGGCCCAACTCAAATAATAGGTAAATTCTTTGAGGAGTGCCGCAGCCGTACGAAGCTCCTGTTGTTCCGATGACGTTTGAATTTTCCCACCCTGACGGCCTCGGACATACAGCCGATTGAAGACTTCCTGATCTTTGACTTCAATTTTAGCTTTGACCAGGTAAATGCCACGCATGGCCAACGCATTGGCAAACGCGTAGAGAAAGGCTGGGGTGTCGGTTGACCGAATATCTAAGATCGTGTCTGGCGACGAGGGGGGATTGGAAAAAGTAATATGGACAGGATGGAGAATATCTCCCGTCTTTTTCTGCGTGTTCCCAAGATGTTCAATCAGACGGCGATTGACCTGTCGTCGAGCCTGTCGGACGTGATTCTTTTGAAGCAATCGAAGGACGGCCAGGAGCTGCTCTTGGAATTCCTGCTGGGCGGCGGAGTCGAACGTTGATCCCTTCAAGGCCTGGACCCGGAACACATCGACGGCAATTTTTCGAGATAAGCCTGGGGTCGGGCGCTTGAGAGGCAGACCTTTCCAGGGGTTGCGCGTGAGAGAAGAGTGAGCTGGTCGGGTCGATGAAATCGAGGCGTCGCGAGAGGTGAAAATTGAAGCATCTCGGATATCAAGGCCAAACGAAGCTAAGAGGCCGCAGAAGGTGGCAAATTCTGAAAAATAATCATAGGCGACGATATGTATCTGATAGTGCTTGGACGACGGGGTCTCAATGGCGACCGAACACGGGGAGTCGAAGCTGAGCTGGGCGGTCAATTCGAGATGGTGAAGAATGGTCTTAAGCGAAAATTCCTCGAAATAGTCAGGATCCATCTGGGCGAAGAAATCTTGAAGCAACGTGGGAGGGAGGGACGGAGCACGCTCTTGAATTTGTTGGAGTAAGGCAGAAGGATTCATGATGTGGGAGTATACTGAAATTTTATAGCATTGTAAGGTGTGGGTGGGTCTCGTATAATTTCCTGTCTTCATGAAATCTTCCCCCAAATACCGCGCATCACAATCGGCAATCCGGAAAAAGATGCGTCCCCAGCATCACCCTGATCCCACCACGATTTTACTGGCCAGAGATCTCGCGTCGACGGAAGTGGCTCGACTGGTTCAGGCCTATGGCATTCAGGATTGGAAAGGAGCCGACCGCAACCTCCAAGCCATGGCCGGAGAGCCGACGACGCGCAAAGCCCTAGCGACGATCCTGCCCGGGCTTCTTGCGAGTGTGTCTCTGTCAGCCGATCCGGATCAGGCATTGAATGAGTGGGAACGTTATGTGGATTCA
>JAOUQB010000039.1 GCA_029879555.1 Nitrospirota bacterium
CATGGCCCCATTCACGGCTTCAATGCTGGTAAATTCCGATTGCCCACTCGCTAATGCTTCTAATGCCTGCTGTTCAAAGCTATCTTGAGGAGCATTGGCCACATTCAATGGGGTCGCACTAATTACGCGGGCATTGTAAACCCCTTCCTTCGCTAAGGCTTCGGAGGTTTCACGGGTAAATGTCGCTGGGAAGGGAATCGTATCAGGGGCGTCATGTTCC
This sequence comes from Nitrospirota bacterium, assembly GCA_029879555.1. Lineage (GTDB taxonomy): Bacteria > Nitrospirota > Nitrospiria > Nitrospirales > UBA8639 > Nitrospira_E. Next base: position 221 of record JAOUQB010000039.1, read on the forward strand.
ATACTGACTTTCATGCCCGCCCCCTTGCCCTTGACCACAAATTGTTTCGCCACATACGCACGAGTGACTTGAATTTGCTTTTCAATGATCGAAGCTTGCGTGGCTAACACACGATTGAGGTCAGCTTGTAATTGCTGTCCGAGAAAATAGGCCCCAGCAACTAAAAGCCCGGCAAAGACAATCAATGTGCTCACGACCACTTTTGGGCCAATGCCTAATTCATTCCATTTTCCCTGTGTACCCACGTTCATAATCCTTGGTCCTCCTCCAACCATTAAAATGTCGATTCATTTCGTAAGGCGTGAGGCGTCAGGCGAATAAGCATGTATCGCCTCACGCCTCACCCTTCACGCTTCATTAGAATTCTTCAAAAAAGTCATCGTCCCCTTTCGAGACACTCTTCCCATTGCCGCTTCCGACGCCTACCGGTTGTGGCGCAGCCTTAACCGGCGCCTTGGCATGGCTTGGGGACTTCGCTTTTGGCGCTGCAGCCGGCTTGCTTCCGCCGGTTGGACGCATAGGCTCACGTGGGGCCAAGCCCGAACTGGCTTCAGTGACCTTAAAGAACGCCACTTGCTCCAAAAGTGCTCCGGCTTGCTGTTTCATGGATTGGGAGGCGGAGGTCGCCTCCTCCACGAGCGCCGCATTTTGTTGCGTGCCTTGATCCATTTGCATCACCGCTTTATTCACCTGGTCGATGCCGCTCGCCTGCTCCTGCGACGCCGCACTGATTTCGGCAATGATGTCCGTCACCCGCTTCACCGAGTTGACGATCTCAGAGAGGGTCTGACCCGATTGATTCACCAATTCGCTGCCATCCCCGACTTTCTGAACGGATTCATTAATCAGCGATTTGATCTCTTTGGCGGCTGTGGCCGAGCGTTGTGCCAAGTTCCGCACTTCCGAGGCGACCACGGCAAACCCTCGACCTTGCTCACCGGCACGAGCCGCTTCCACCGCCGCATTCAACGCCAAGAGGTTCGTTTGGAAGGCGATTTCATCAATCACATTAATAATATCCGCAATTTTCTTACTGCTCTTATTAATTTCATCCATAGCGTTGACGGCTTTATCCGTAACCGCGCCACCCTTTTCGGCCACTTCCCGTGCGGCAACGGCCAACTGATTGGCCTGCTTGGCATTATCGGCGTTTTGCTTGATGGTGGAGGTCATCTCTTCCATCGAGGCACTGGTTTCTTCTAACGCGCCGGCTTGCGCCGACGTGCGTTGCGACAGATCCTCATTGCCTTGCGTGATTTCACTGGAGGCGGTCGAGACATGATCGGCCGCTTGGCGCACCTCTCCCACGACATTGGCAATATTATCCAACATCACATTCATCGCGGACCCCAATGTGCCTAATTCATCCTTGGACGACACAGTCACGCGGGAGGTCAAATCGCCTTCCGCGGCTCGCTGAGCCACTTGACTGACTTGAATGATGCTGGCGGCACCTCGACGACCGACCCACAAACCAATCACCACAATCAAAGCCAGACACACGATCGCCGTCATCATTAAATTACGATTGAAGGCCATCGCGGCAGCCAAGGCTTCTTCTTTCGGCATCCGAACCAACACCGACCAATTCATGCCCGGATAACCAAGGGCCCCTTTCAAATGGGTATAGCCGGCAAGCTGGTCGATGCCCTTTCGTGCGTGCGTAGCAATCATATTGCCCGTTTTTCCAGCAACGGCTAATTTCGCGGGTTCCACCCCTTTTTCCGCCAGATTGAGCTTAAACAAGACAGCCTCAAGATTATGAGTCACCTCCTCTTTGCCCTGGGCAACGGGATCATAATCCACGAGCACCTGACCTTTATCACCCAGAAGGGTGATCTCGGTTCCTGGATATCCGGCGGATTTAAGTTGCTGATACGATGTCTGGACAATGCCTTCGACCAATGAGAAATCGACTCGGTTGGACCAATAGCCGATCAAATCCCCATCCACATACACCGGAGCCGAGAATCCCATCACCAGCCCATCTTGACCGGGATAAGCAGCTTTCACATCCTCATCAATGTGAAGATCTTCGATAAACGTTCCCGTGAGCGTATCATTTCCAGGAGCCGTAAAAGGTTGTTTCGTGGTAAATTCCTTGGCTTGTAAGGCCTTAAACCAGGGCGCCTCTGCATATTTATTGGAATAAATCGCTGTGGTATCGATCGGATTGCCTTTGGCATCTTTGGAGTTAACCGCCATGACATCCCCCACCGGGTCCACCAGAATCATTAAGGAATAAATCCCATAGGTGGCAACATATTGGTTCATGGCATGGGCGATGGCATTATTCTCTTTGGAATACCAATGGTATCGTTCACCCACGATCTTGTTGAGCCCAAAGGCTTGAACGTCCCCATACCGTTCGGACAAATTTCGGTCGATGATATCTGCAACGGTGACCGCTGTAGACTCGACCCGTATTCCGGCCGCCTTTTCCATTTCTCCGGTGGCTGAATTTCCTAAATACCCCACCGCCGCCATCGGCACGATACCGAAGATGGCAAACAACACCACCAACTTTGTGGCAATTCCCCAACTCAAACATGTACTCATGACATTCTTCATGGCTTGTTCATCCTTGATTGAAAGTTTACTGCTCGCGTTGTGTGACCGACCGTCCTTCCATCACCAATACGCCTCTAGTACGTTTTTTATGCGTTCTGTAAAGTTGACTCATGGACATACTCTTCCTTCTCTATTTCGTTTGTGAGGCTGAGGCTTCAACGGCTTCCACGTCTGCTGGGATCTCGGCCACGGCTTTCATTTCGTCATTGGTTAACACCCGATCGATATCTAACAACGTCACGAGGTGATCATTGGAATTCCCTATCCCCGCCACGAAGGTGATATCCACGGTACTACCGAGCTCTGGCGGCGGTTGAATTTCTTTCGCGTTCAAGTCCAACACATCGGACACCGCATCCACGAGAAACCCCATCACCCGGTTACGAACATTCACCACCACCACCACGGTAAAAGATGTCGGCTCCGTCACCCCCATCCCGAATTTCATTCGCAAATCGACGATGGGCACAATCGTTCCACGCAGATTTAAGACTCCTTTTAAATAGTCTGGGGTATTGGGAATTTTGGTGACATTGGTATAGCCTTTGATTTCTTGGACTTTCAGAATGTCCACGCCATAATATTCTTCAGCCAGATTAAAGGTCAGAAACTGTTGGTCATCGCTGGAATAGCTCGTCCGAATGTCTTGCTTCTCAGCCGATTCAATCGTTGCCGTGGACATGGGTGCGCTCCTTGGTTATGTATGCCATCATCAAAATAGTTGATTCCTCATCATCATTTCCTCGTAAAGCGTGAAGCGTTAGGCGTAAGGGGGAAATTCCTTTTTCACATCTTCTCCGCCTTACGCCTTCCTCGCCTAACGCCTCACGTCTTCTGTCTTCCTCACGCTGCTGCCGTATGGCCCACCCTGGCGAGTTTCGCCAGCCCTGGTACATCCAGAATCAACGCCACTTGTCCATCGCCCAAAATCGTGGCGCCCGAAATGGCCTCGACTTTTCGATAGTTTTGCTCCAGCGTTTTAATCACCACCTGCTGTTGGCCAGTCAATTCGTCGACTAAGACCGCCACGCGCCTATTTTCGGCTTCCACAATGACTAATAAAGCTTGTACTGGGTCGGTATACTCCGGCGTAATATTGAATACCTCATAGAGTCGGACCAAGGGCACCCATTCCCCGCGTAAATTCACCACTTCGCCTTTCCCGACAATACGCTGCAAATCGCTAGGTTTGGGGCGAATGGACTCCGTGACGGTAATGAGCGGAATAATATAATTATCTTCTCCGACTCGAACCGTCATGCCATCAATAATGGCTAACGTCAGTGGTAACTTGAGAATCAGTTTTGACCCTTTCCCTGCGGTGCTTTCAATGGAGACCGATCCACCTAAACCCTCAATATTCCGCTTTACGACATCCATGCCTACACCACGGCCGGACACATCCGTAATCGTATCGGCGGTGGAAAACCCGGCCCGGAAAATGAGTTGATAGATATCTTGATCACTCATGGAGGCTCCATCGGCAATCAGGCCCCGCTCAACCGCTTTTTTAACAATTTTTTCTCGATTCAACCCTCGTCCATCGTCTTCCACTGCCACACAAATATTGCCGCCATCATGATAGGCATGGAGACGCACCGTCCCGCGTTCAGGTTTCCCCGCAGCCACGCGTTCTTCTGGCCCCTCCAATCCATGATCAGCGGAATTGCGCACCAAATGGGTCAGAGGATCACCGATCGCTTCGATCAGCGTTTTATCGAGTTCCGTTTCTTCACCAGACATGACGAGCTGGATCTGTTTCCCGCTCTTCCCGGCCAAATCCCGGACTAAACGTGGGAAGCGGTGGAAGGCCGACCCGATCGGCATCATGCGAATGGACATGACCCGCTCTTGCAGCTCCCGCGTGTTGCGCTCTAATTGCACGATTCGTTCTTGCAACACGGGTAATTGGCTCATGGTAAATTTCTCACCCAAATCGGTAATCATCGATTGGGTGATCACGAGTTCTCCGACCAAATTGATGAGTTTATCGATTTTTTCGGTATCCACTCGAATGGAGGCCGCTTCGCCTTTTTTAAGCTGTTGCTGCTTTTGCAGGACCTTATCGACTTGTTGAGGGGTGACCTTTTTCTCGTCGACCAGAATTTCCCCCAACGGCTTTTGTTTCGCGAGACTATCGGAAATGTCTCCCGGGGTGATGGCGCCTTCCTCGACTAACAGTTCCCCAACCCGTTTATACGGTTCGGCCTGTTTGGGCGCACAATCGGTCATCGTCAATTCACTCCCGTCCCGCACAAAATCAAACACGGCTTCCACTTTGGCCAGTGGCACATCCGTTTCCAGTTCGATGGCCCAACTTAAATAGCATCGCTCAGGATCCATACTTTCTAACGACGGCAACTGATCCGTTTGCACCTGAAGGGCTTTGACCATGCCCAATTCATGCAGCTCCTTGAAAATTTGGGCCGGATCTAATCCGCGTTGAAACAATTCCGGTAAGGGGACCCACGCAATTTTTATCAGACGCCACAGATTGGCGGGTGGAGCCACCGGGGCTGCGACTTCAGCGGAAGGCACCGGTGCCGCACTGCCGCTATCTCCGTCTTGACAGGCTTGCAGTTCTTGCTCCAACCCGTGAATCACGGCTTCTTCAGGTTCCCCTCCCCCTTGAGCCGCATCCAATAAGCTTTTCAGGCCATCGAGGGATCGCAGCAACACGTCCACGCCATGGGGCGTCACCGGGATTTTTTCGTTCCGCATGAGATCCAGCACGTTTTCCATTTTATGCGTGAGTCCCGCAATGGCGGTGAAGTTGAACATGCCCGCATTGCCTTTAATGGAATGTGCCGCTCGAAAGATCCGGTTCAATAAGTCCAAATCTTGGGGACGTTGTTCCAACTCCAAAAACCCGGACTCCATCGTTTCGACATGCTCCGCCGATTCCATAAAAAACGATTCCTGAAAATGCGAGAGATCAACAGCCATTATTTAACTCCTTTGTGGGTGGGCTGAATTTGCGTCTTATCGTGAGGGGTGAGGCGTAAAGCGTGAGGGGATTTCTTAAGACGAATCAGTCCACTAAGCATTTTATCGATACGATTCATTGTTGTTTCTAAGTCACTCCAATCATTTTGAGACAAAACACCAAGCCGATTGGTAATTTCTAACTGAGTATCCAATTCGCTTAAAGAACCTTGCGCAATATGCAAAAACTGAATAAATTCTTTTGAAGTTTGTCGACCTGCCCCTTCAGCAATGTTGCTAGGAATACTCACAGCCGCTCTGCGTATTTGATTCACCAGACCATACGTTTCCTTTTCGGGAAAATTTTTCGAAACACCGTACACGTCAGTAACTAATTGCATCGCCATATTCCACACATCTAATTTTTTATGCGGCTTCTCCAAGCTTCATCCTACCTCCGACTCCTCGTCTATCGACTTATTTCGGCTTACGTCTTAATCGCCTTACGCTTCACGGCTTCTCCGCCTCCCGCCTTACGCCTCACGTCTTCTACCCGGGCAGAACTTTTTTGATCGTCGCGAGCATTTGTTCGGGGTTGAAGGGCTTCACGACCCATCCCGTGGCGCCAGCGCCTTGGCCTTCCTTCTTTTTGTCATCCGACGATTCGGTGGTGAGCATGAGAATCGGAGTAAATTTATGAGCCCCCATGGCGCGAATGGCCTTAATCAAGGAAATGCCATCCATGTTGGGCATATTCAAATCCGTAATAACCAAATTCGGCTTGGCTCCCCCGTTGAGCTTATCGACGGCTTCTTTTCCATCGCCGGCTTCGACCACCTCATACCCAGCCCCGGTCAGTGTAAAACTCACCATTTGCCGCATGGAAACGGAATCATCAACTACGAGTACGGTCTTGCCCATGATTGTCCCTCTCTGTTGTCGGGTTACTTGGATATGGTCTCACGTCATTGCTCAATGTCATTCATTTCTTTCGTAAAGCGTTAGGCGTTAGGCGAGTTTTCCCTGACCCCACTTCTTACGTCAAATTCTCTGCCCGTCTTTCGTCTTTCTCGCTTCACATCTTCCTCGCTTCACCCTTCGCGTCTTTAAAACAAGGTGACAGAATCGCCGTCGTCAGTGCCACTCGTTGTTCCCACCAAGACGGCCTCTTGCCCAGCATGGGCGGCTTCGATCGTGAGTCGTTCCGACTCCATCGTATAGCCATGTTTCAAGTTCCGAAGTTCTTCGATCACGTCGGTCATCGTCTCAACTCCACCCGTTGCTTGGGCGGCCACATGCAATGGGGCATAAATACGTTCGAGCGGTTCATAGACATGTTCGATTTTTTGTCGGGTAATGTCCTGAAATTGCATAGACATGACGATTTGTCCAATATCTTGCCCAAGCTCCTTGGCCCGCCCCGAGTTTTGCCCCACACTTTTTTTCAATGCCGAATTCTTCGCAACCATCACTTCGGTCATAGCCATAATGTTTTGTTGCGCTTGCAAGGTTGTCGTCAGATCCAAGGCCGCGAGAACTTGCAACTCAGCCATCGCTGATTCCGTCGTCCCTTTCACAGCGGTGGCCAATGCCCGGATTTGTTCAGCCGCCTGGGCGGAACGATTGGCCAGTTTCGTCACTTCATCTGCGACGACCGCAAATCCTCGGCCATGTTCCCCGGCTCGCGCCGCCTCAATGGCCGCATTCAAGGCCAGCAAGCGCGTTTGATCCGCGATAAACTCCACTTCTTCCACCACTTCTGAAATGCGCGAGGTGGTTTCTACGGCTTCCTCCATGACACTGACCGTCGAAACGGTAACCGTTGCCGTTTGGGTCACTTGATCCACAAACATTTGCATCGTATCTTTGGTCTTATTCAGAATCGTCTCGACACTCATCCCATCGTCATCCCCTTCACCCATACTCAGGATCGTTTCCGTCTCAAAGGCCGATTCCCGGGCCTGTTGGGATATTCGTTGAAATCGCTGAATGAGGCCCCCGGCCGCTTGCTCCGTTTCTTGAATCACGGCCTTGAGCTGCCCGACGAAGACCGGGAAGGTTGGCGCGAGGCAAGCGCAAAATTCTTTCCAATTCTGCTGAACCTTGGTCTGCACCATGGCGGCTTCCTGCAATTGGCGTTCAAGATTCCCGACTTTGGATTGGCTGGTACGACGCCCCACGCCATATCCCACACCCCCACCCACAAGCAGACACAGTCCCCACATCATCCAATCAATCGCCACACATCACCTCTTTTAATAAATATCCCACCACAGTGAATCGGTCGCGTCTCATCCCATCTCCTTAGGCCGCACTATGTCCGGTTGACAGGAACTGTGCAAAGCCAATTTGTTCAAATCGATCTCGAATCTGAGATGAATATCCCTTTACGGTCAGTCGTCCGGAACGGGTGGCGGCCACAACTATTTGCACCCCCGAAGAATCCATCCGGTCAATTTCCGACAAATCCAGTTCCAACGGCCCTTCCTGCTGATGAAGCGAACAGAGATCCTGATGAAACTGTGCCGCTTCAAAAATCGTGACATCACCGATGGGCTTTAACACAGAATCGGCTGCAACCGTGGGTTCCTCTTGGTGTTCTTGCATCGTGTCCTCAACCTTCTTGTGACGACTTTTTTTACCTTTCATGTCTTCTTTTTCCCCTTATAACTTGAACCGTATCTGTCCCGTTTACATTCCTTCGTGACCCATGGTTTTCATAGGTGTCACTAGATACTTAGTGCTATCGGATTAGAGTTTTTCTGACTTAAGAGTTTGGGGGAGTTTTTTTTGGAAACCCGAGGTCCCTCTCACGATCCCAACAGAAACCGCCCTTCCAATTTTCCCACAGGCCATTCTTCAACCCTCCGCGCTCCGTCTTTTCTCGAACCCACCCGGCATTCCCCGATAGCCGAACCCTGAGTCAGTTTATGAATAGCGGTGATCGTCGTTTAATCACTGGTTGGTATTTTCACCCTCACGAGAGAAGGAATCTCAGAAACTCCCAGACGGAAGATACGCTTCAATACCCGTTTAGTTGAGGAGGGAATCGAGGTGTGGTTGGATATGATCTTTCATGGCCAAGAGGCCATCCATCATTTCAGAGGTCATGTTGAGGGATGCGGCAACGGGAAGCGCCAAAATGATGTCGTGAGACAGATGCACGGCATCCAGATGAGAAGTGGCGAGATGTCGAGCCAAGCAGGTGATGGCCGCGCTTTTGGAGGGGTGAACAGCCAAATGATAGGAATACTGTTGATGAAGGTTAATCGCTTCTTTGACGGGAAAAGGGAAATTCCAAGCCTCCGCCAATTGACGCCCTACTTCAATAGAGGATTGTTCCATCAGCATGAGCATAGTGGCCCATGGCAGTGGTGGATCGGAAACCGGGCATGATTGATTGACGGTATGGACCACAAAAAACTTGCCCAGACTATGCAATAATCCGCTAAGAAAGGCTGTATCAGGATTTTTCCCCATTAACGAAGCCAGGGCCTTACCATAAAAGGCCGTGGCGATGGCATGGACCCACAAACCTCGCACCTCCCGCTCGTATCCGCGATCCAGAAACACCCCTGATTGTAAGGACAGGGCAAACGCCAACCCCGTCACGGAATGTAAGCCCAGGAACACAATTGCCTGGGATAAGGAGTCGATTTGCCGTGATGCCCCATAGGCTGCTGAATTCGCGACCTTAAAAATTCGAGCCGTGAGCACGGGGTCTTGTTGGATTAGCGTTATCAATCGATCCAGTGTGGCATCTGGATCTGTCGTCAGGGCCAGAACTTGCTGGGCCACATGCGAGAGGGGCGGAAGTTCTAAATCCTTCTTTTCCAATTGTTCTAAAATTGGCAGCAATAACTCCTGCATTTCATCAGATTCACACACCAGCAGCGGTTTTGGCTGAGGCGTGAATGCGCCAGATTGTTTTTTCCGTCCCACCGGCGATACGGAAGGTGGAATGAGCACGATGGGGATTTCCCCCCCAAGATTGGTTAACGTGAAGACCTCCTTCACATATCCTTCCGTGACTTCGATCTTGAGACGAATCTGTAATTCCTCTAATTTTTTCTTTGCCAACATGAGCAGTCCGAGTCCCGCACTATCGATAAATGTGACGTCAGAGAAGTTCAAGATGATGCTATGAGGCTTCGGTTGTGCCGCCTGATCAATAGACATCATAAAAGATGACCGCGTATTAAAATCCATTCGCCCGGCAAGAGCCAATTGAACCAGTCCATCTTTAACCTGTGCCACAATCGTCATAACACCTTTAGCCCCTGTTCCTCTCCACAGTCTTCAATCACACCCTTCACGGAATTGTAAGAACTCAACACTGGCCTCTCAGATCAGTGAAATGATGTCCATAGATCACCATCTGATTTCAAGCATGTATCTGAATGAATATTGATCCGGTTAGACTTGCCACATTCTCTCGCCGTCCGACTAAGAACGCTCAAGGACGGCATGCTCGGGCACCGCCTGACCGGAACATGCTTCAGGTTGGATCTTCACCCGACACACCACTTGATTCCCGTTCCCCTGATATTCGAGATGCTCGAAACTCAAGGTTTTCGCCATGGCAATCCCCCGGCCATGACTTTCCATGATTCGATCTGCTCGTATTTCTTGATACTCGCTCCAGTCGAAACCGTCCCCTTGATCGGTCACGGTTAATTGAATGTGTTCAGCATGCCGCTCAAAGCTCACTTCGACGAATTTATGAGCATGTTCTTCCATCATTTGTCGACGTGCAATTTCTTCTTCCCATTGATTGGTTTCTTGGAGTTGCGTTTTTTCATCGTAGCCAATTTGCAAATTGCCATGTTCCACGCCATTCATAATCAGTTCATTCAATCCAAACGCGACCTTTTCAGAATCGGGACAGGCTTGGCCGATTAACAACGCGACGTCATAGGCCTCATCTATGGTTTGCACGCGAAACCGCCCTTGCTGCAGGGATCCGATAGTCTTAACCTGCACTCGCAAATTTCGGGCAACGCTCTGCCATTTTCGACCTTCTTCTACGGCTGCGCTCACGAGTCGTCGTAAGACCTGCGGGGCAAAGGGCTTCGTGAGATAAAAAAAGACTCCAGCTTCCATTCCCTCGCAGATTTCGCGCGGTGAGGCTGCCGATGTTTGCATGACAACCGGGAGCCATTGAAAATGTTCATCCGCCTTTAATTCCTTCATCACGTCAAGACCGGTCAAGCCCGGCATCATGCGATCCAGCACCATCCCCGCAAATCCCTCTCGGTCCTGCCGTAAGAGATCCAACGCCTGAGCCCCATTGCGGGCCTGAACCAATTCATAGGGTTCCTCCCTGAGGCATTCAACGAGGACCTCTAAATTCAGGTCATCATCATCAACGATCAGAAGGCGTGGTAGGTTATTCAGCATACGTGCTTATAGCAATTTGCTTAACTGATGAATGTTGGTGTGTGACTGCATCTTTGTATAATCCGTCAGGCGTGGGGCGTCAGGCGTCAGGGGGTAAGGCGAGAAAGAAACGCCGTGAAGGGTAAGGCGATAACCCGTTTGACTGGTCAATCCCACGCTTCACGCTTTTTCCTTTCGCCTCACGCCTTCCGTCCTATTACACTTCACGTCTTCTTCGCCTCACGTCTTTTTCCCGCCTCACGCTTTACGACTTTCACTTTCCGAAGATTTTTCATGCCACTCCAATCCGATGACGGCCACGTCGTCCCCAAATATTCCATCGACCTGCCACGCTCGACTGGAATGGATCAGACTTTTTAACCCTAATTTCATTGGGCGTGTATACACACCCTCTAGAGCCGCCTGCAACCGTCCTCTCCCCCAAATTTCATCATTGGCATTGACCACCTCATAAATGCCATCACTAAACACATACAGTCGATCATGATTGGCAAGGCTGATTGAGTTCG
>JAOUQB010000404.1 GCA_029879555.1 Nitrospirota bacterium
CTTCAATAGCAGCTGTTCGGCTGTTTTCCAATCATCATCTGTGCTTAAGGGGACAGTAATGATGTGTAGTCGAAATTTTTTGGTATAGGTTTCATTGGTGAGGGGATGGGAAAAAAGAAAGCTATTCGGGATCACCATGGCCCGGCCGGTATATTGATGAGACGTCTGTCCTGGACCAATTTCTAGAAGGGTGGTGGTGAGGGCGTTATGATCTACCACGTTTCCTCGAACACCGCCGATTTCAATGCGGTCTCCGAGGGAATAGGCTTTCGTTAGCATGCGAAGGCCTGAGCCACTGAGACAGGCAATGAGTTCCTTGGTGGCTAATACTAAGGCGACCGCGACAGCAAAGATCGAAACGGCAAAGGTTTGCAGTCGAGGCGCCCAAATGGAAATCATGCCCAAAATGAAAATGAGTAATAACGCATTGCGAATATTGACGGACCAGCGTCGCTGAGTTTCGACAGGGAGGTCGGAGGCCCTAAACAAGGTGTGATGGATGCCCATGCGGATAGTGACAACCACGAGGACTAATGCCGCAGTCATTAGTCCTGACCGCAGGATCATGTCACTGGAAATATCGATTACATCATTCATGAGTCAATTTGATGGAGAACACTGAATATGACAGCATTCGTTGTTTTTTAAAAAGTTTCCCAGATCATACTGGAAATATCTCCAGTGTCAAAGGGCAAAAGTTTAAGAATTGGGGAAAGGACTTTCGGCGATTGGATCAAATGAATGGTGGGGGCAAATTCTTGATTTGGTCCGTGGGAAAATTTATAGGTAGGTCCTGGTCTATCAAAGATGAGACAGCTTTACGCTTGCTAGGTTCCTGGATTCTACTTTGGCCAATGAATATTTGAGAGGATTCAGGTCGTCCTCAAGGAAGTGGTCTCTATTGGGTGAGAGCGGCTGAGTGGAGCAATTTGTCCCACCTCCGGACATTTTTTCTTTAGGTCACGGTAGGGGGAGAAATTGTTTTCCAATAAAGCTGAGCGGCGGTAATGAGCGTTGGTCCGAAAACTGGAAGTTTTTGGCACCATGCAGGTCGCCCTGCTCCTTTGGCGTTTGATTCTTGGGGGGCTCCACTCTGGGCTTTTCGTGATTTTCGGGTTCTGGAATAAATGAAGGGCAACCGGTATCCATGGAATTCTCCTCTTCTCAGATATATAAGAGAACATGATTTAGTACAAAGCAAAGGCTGTGCCCGTTTTGTCTGATGAGTGGTCAAAAAATTTATCAGGCTTAGTGGCCATTTTTGTTCTGATATTCGCTACAGGCCCGGACGAACGCTTTAAATAAACGAAGGCTTACCTGGCTTCGGGGCTGTCGCTCAGGGTGCCATTGAACGGTAAAGATATGTGGTTTCGATGGGTGTTCGATCGCTTCCACCATTCCATCACTGGCGATCGCTGCAGGAATAAAATGGGGGGCGAGGGAACGAATGCCTTGGTGGTGCTCTGTTGCTACAATTTTACGTCCCTCTCCGAGGAGGGTGCCTAGCCGTGTGTCTGGGAGGATTTTGACCGGGTGGCATCCGGTTTTTTTCCCCTCATGGTCGACCGGTGGTTTGTGCTTTTTGGGGTGAATGTGTTGGTACAGGGTTCCACCTTCCAACACATTGATGAGCTGCATACCATAACAAATGCCGAAGATAGGAAGCTGGCGAATTTTACCGGCTCGATAGAGCCACGCTTCGAATTCAGAACGTTTAGAAAATGCCACTTTAGTTCGTTTCTTGGCCCGTTCCCCGTACCAGCGTGGATCCAAGTCATCTCCGCCGACAATGACGAGTCCATTGATTCCCTCCAAATAGCGAACCAGTTGTGATTGTTCGTGAGCAATCGGCAATAAGACGGGATGTCCGCCTGCCTCAATGATGGCGTTCGCATAACGATGGTCGCAGAGGAGGTCGTAATCGGAAAAATCTTTTCGTTTCGAAATGGCCTCGCAGGTAATGCCGATAAGTGGGGCTGGCTGTCGTTTACTCATCGATCGATCCTCGTTTCCGTCCTAACCAGACGCGGTCCGTACTGGGGAAGGGCGTCAATAATTCTTTGGAGAAATCCTGGAGGGTGTTGCCGCTCAACAGATGGCCTAATCCTGAGCGGTAGCGTTTAGCAAATCGACGTTGCCAGGTTTGGGGGTGCTCCTTTTTGGCTATTGCTACGGCATCGTGAATGAGCCGCGCTCCGTTATAGCCTCGTTTCAGCAGTCGAAGGACTTCATAGATTTCTTCTGGAATGTCCATCGCATCGAATTCTTCACGGTGTTCCCAGAGAAAGCGATCCATATAGTCTTTGACGGGTATCCATTCCCGTTTCCAGGGGAGTTTGGCTTTCATCCCTTTGGTCGCCGCTTCCTGCCGTGCGAGGAGGTAGTCCGCATGGCTCATTCGGTTTGCCGCGGCTTCTCCCTTGAGCCATCGAAGACAGACGGCTTTCACCAGACAAAGATTGGCGACCACATATTCGGGAAGATTGGAATCGAATACGCGTATTTCGAGCGTGCCGGGCTTCGTCTTTCGTCCCGGACTATAGACCAATTCTCTCGTATCGACGGAGGTTAGATCCCCACGGCGTACCGGAGTGAAATAGGTCGCGCTGCCACGTAAAAACCGATTGGAAGCTTTTCCCGTCACTTGTTGATCCCAAATAGGAGAGTTGGCGCCAATGGCAATAAAAAAAGGGAGTTGGTCATGAATATGCCAACTGAGCGCGGTGGCTTCTTTTTTGGACAGCTTTCGGTTCGCCACAGAGATATGCATATGAGTGCCGGCAAATCGATTGGTCCATCCGCCCACGAATAAGGGGACGCGATAATCTGTATCTTCTTCCCGGCTGCGGTAGAGACCTCGTAAATATTTTCTGAGTCCGGCCTTCAGGAGAAAAAGCGATTCTCTGACGGTGGTATAAGGACGGCTATTATATTCGCTGCCGATAGAGGCATCTCGCGAAAATCGCTCTCCGGATTCTGATAGTCCAGGCCGAGGGCGGGATAAGCGACGGCCAATTTTGTGATCGCTAACATTAATGCTGTAGGTTTCGATTTCGACGCCAATGACAATGCGCTGATGAAAAGGCGTTTTCGGTTTACGTGTCGTCGTCATGGATGGGGGTTAATCCTTTGTGTAAGGAAGGGCGTAACCTTCGGGTGGTTGAGGTGGATGCTGATGGAATGAATTGACGCGCAAGAAGCAGACCATTCTATCGTATTAAATTTAACTCAATT
>JAOUQB010000405.1 GCA_029879555.1 Nitrospirota bacterium
GAGTGATTCAACGAAGGGCGTACGGGTTACGCGATGAGGAGTATCTTCGATTGAAGGTCTTGACCTGCATCCTCAAACCTCTATGAAAAACAACCCAGAATCACCCACTCACTTTGGAGATGACCCAGATTATTAATAGGGGCGAAGACGGCTGGAGGTCAGATATGGGGAGTGGATTATTTAAACAATCAATCAAGAACGCATCTCCTTCCGAGGAGGGAGTTCCCGCTGAAGAAAATACCTCATCCGGAGAGCCCACGGCTGTCGGGACAGGAATATGGATTCCTAGCAAGGTATCTGCTCGATCAAAGGAGACCGTGACTACCGAGGTCCCAGCGTCAAAGCCTTTCAGAAAAGTGCCTTTGCCGGCTCCCGCTTCTGGCGTAGCCTGCTCTCGAGACCAGCTTTGCATTAATACGATTCGAACATTGGCGATGGATGCGGTGCAGGCGGCCAACTCCGGTCATCCGGGCACGCCCATGGCGTTAGCGCCTGTGGCCTATTGGCTATGGAATCGCGTGTTGCGATTCAACCCTGCTTCGCCCTTATGGTCAGATCGTGATCGGTTTGTACTCTCGGCGGGGCATGCTTCTATGCTGCTCTATCCCTTGTTGCATTTGTGCAGGATGAAAGCGGTGAGTCCACAATATGAACAAGTCGGAGAGATGGCGGTTACGCTGGAGGACATTCGGCGGTTTCGGCAACTCGATAGTAAATGTCCCGGTCATCCTGAATATCGCTGGACCTCTGGTATTGAAACCACCACCGGTCCCCTAGGACAGGGTGTCGCGACTAGCGTCGGTATGGCGATGGCCCAACGATGGATGGCGGCCTATTTTAATCGCCCAGGATTTCCTATGTTTACCTACAATACCTATGCCTTATGTGGCGATGGGTGTTTGATGGAGGGTGTGTCTTCGGAGGCTGCATCGTTAGCGGGGCATCATAAACTTTCTAATCTCTGCTGGATCTACGATAACAACAAAATTACGATTGAAGGGAAGACCGATTTAGCCTTTAGTGAAGATGTGGCCACACGATTTATGGCCTATGGCTGGAATGTGCTTCGGGTGGCGGATGCCAACGATTTAGAAATGTTGGATCGCGCATTTCAGACGTTTTCCCATGAACTGGAACGACCCACTCTGATGATTGTCGATAGTCACATTGGCTACGGTGCTCCCCATAAACAAGATACGCATGGGGCACATGGGGAGCCCCTTGGTGAGGAAGAGATTCGTTTGACGAAGAAGAATTATGGCTGGCCGGAAGAGGCCAAATTCCTCATTCCTCCAGAAGTGCCCAGGCATTTTTCCCATGGGATTGGAAAACGGGGACAAGCTTTGCAGGAGGCCTGGGTGAGCCGGTTTGAGGACTATTCCGTTCAGTATCCTGAGTTAGCCGATCAATTAATGAAAATGCAATTTCGACAATTGCCTGAGGCTTGGGATACAGATCTGCCTATTTTCCCACCCGATGAAAAGGGTATTGCCGGGCGAGAGGCCTCGGGTGCCGTCTTGAATCGGTTGGCCCAACAGATTCCCTGGGTCATTGGCGGGGCGGCTGATTTGGCGCCATCCACGAAAACGCGCCTCACCTTTGAGGGGGCTGGCGACTTTTCCCATGCCACACCTGGTGGGCGAAATATGCATTTTGGTGTGCGAGAACATGCGATGGGGGCGATTTTAAATGGCCTGGCGGTGTCGAAACTTCGCCCCTATGGCTCTGGGTTTCTCATTTTTAGTGACTATGCCAAGCCGGCGATTCGATTAAGTGCCTTGATGGAAATCCCGGTGATTCATATTTTCACTCATGATTCAATTGGGGTAGGGGAGGATGGTCCAACTCACCAGCCGATTGAACAGTTGGCAGGCTTGCGTTCGATTCCTGGTCTGGTGACGTTCCGTCCGGGAGATGCTAATGAAATTGTGGAAGCGTGGAAAGTCATTGTGCAATTTCAGCATGAACCTGTGGCGGTCATTCTGAGTCGTCAAGCCCTGCCCACGTTGGATCGACGACGATATGCTTCGGCGCAAGGGGTGGCCCAGGGCGCGTATGTCTTGGCTGATCCCTCGGATCACCAACCAGAGGTGATTTTGCTGGGAACGGGGAGTGAGGTGTCGCTCTGTATAGCGGCGCATGAAGTCCTTCAGCAACGAGGTATACGAAGTCGGGTTGTCAGTATGCCATCATGGGAATTATTTGAGCGACAGGATCAGGCTTACCGGGATTCAGTCCTTCCGCCGCAGATTACGGCCAGAGTGGGTGTCGAACAGGCATCAACCTTTGGATGGGATCGCTATGTGGGGACGCTAGGCCACATGATTGGGATGACCTCGTTTGGGGCCTCGGCGCCGCTCAAAGAATTGGCGAAGAAATTTGGGTTTACCGTGGAACACGTCGTTCAGGCCGCGATTCACCAGCTTGAGCAGCACAGTCGAGCCCCTCATGTTTCACCGCCCTTGCCGGTGCAGGAACCATTGCCCCAAGTTGAATCGGTCGATGAGCAAGAAGTCTTGGAGCACTCCGTGCCAAACGAGGCTGGCCCCATTGAGAATGTCGTTCAGCCGATGGAGTCACAGGAGGTTCAAAATGAGAAGCAATTTTCGCCTGAAAACGGTACAATTGAAGGAACAGGGCAGCCGCTGTCAGATAAACCCGAACCTGTTCAAAAAAACCAAGAACCCATACAAGGCATTGTGGACTCAGATATGGTAGTTACGCGGTCAATTTTCACAAGGAAGAACATCTCATGAATCCTCTCGTACAACTTCGTGCATGTGGCCAAAGCCCCTGGTATGACTATATTCGTCGTGGGATGATCACGTCTGGCCAGTTGCAAACATTGATTGATCAAGATGGGTTGATGGGCATGACCTCCAATCCCGCCATTTTTGAGAAAGCGATCGCGGGAAGTACCGATTATGATGCCGCGATCCAACAGGCTGCGGCTGAGGTGATTGGCGTGAAAGATATTTATGAGCGAGTGGCCATCAAAGATATTCAGGATGCCGCAGATGTGATGCGGGGAGTCTATGAATCCTCAGAAGGACGCGATGGCTATGTCAGTTTAGAGGTCTCACCCGATTTGGCGTTTGATACTCACGCGACCATTGAAGAAGCGGTTCGTCTCCACGCGGCAGTTGCACGCAAGAATGTCATGATTAAGGTGCCGGCCACACGTGAGGGTCTTCCGGCCATTGAGGAGTTGTTGACACGGGGAATCAATA
>JAOUQB010000406.1 GCA_029879555.1 Nitrospirota bacterium
CAGGAATCGAAGCGGATGGTCCTGCAGCATCATGAACGACTTGATGGATCCGGGTACCCGAAGGGGTTAAAGGGTGACGCCATCACGGAGCTCACCCAAATACTGAGTATTGCTGATACCTATGATGCGCAGATCAGCGGGCGCTGTTCCCAACCGCCTGTTCCTCCGGCCAGGGCCTTGTCGGAATTGTATCGGGCAGCCGTGGGAGGGCAATATGCCACGTCTTTGGTTCAACGACTTATTCAACTCTTAGGGGTGTACCCCATTGGCTCGCTCGTCCGGCTGAACACCGGCGAACAGGCCGTTGTCATCTGGGTCCACAGCCATTCCCGCTTAACGCCGACGATTAAATTGCTTAACAATGCTTCGGGACAGCCATATGATGAGCAAGAAATTATTGACCTCGCCGCGCAAACGAAGAATGGGGCGTCACGCTTCATTCAAGAAGCCCTCGATCCCCATGAAGCAGGGTGGGATATGGGCAAAATCCTTGATTCGTTATGGTGACTGGAACCACCCTCATAGGTAATATTGGCGCATTCGCAACATGAATCCACAGCAGCCCTTCCAAGAACTCCATCAGATGGATCTCCCGAGCCTCAATCAAGCATTGCGTTCGTCACAAGCGTTTGTGCATACGCTCTTGGATTCCATCCATATTGGTATTTGCCAGGTCGACACGCATGGGCAGATCCTCACCCTGAATTTAGAAGGGGCACGTCTTCTCCACCGAACCGAACAATCCTGTTCGAGGCAATCCTTTCATGAGCATTCGGGCTGTCTCTATGTTGACCCTCTCACACAAGAAGAAGATTGCCCCATTTCTCAAGTCTTGAAAACGGGGAAATCCATTTGGACGCCAAAGCTGCTTATTCGGCGACCCAACGGAGAGACACGTTGGGTGGAATTTCAATGTACCCAACTCACTGATCCTCATAATCCCGGGGCCTTAGTCATTTTCCGGGATTTGAGTCAGCAACTCCAACAACATGAAGAACACCAACACCTGGCGTCGATGCCTGAGGAAAGTCCCAATCCCATTGTCGAAGTTGACCCTCAAGGACGCTTGGCCTATGCCAACCCAGCGATGATCGCGTTATTGGACAGCTACGGCTTCCGGGAAGATGGTGTACCCCAAGTCTTGCCTCCCGCCCTCACGCACATTGCCCGAGAATGTCTGAAATCGATGGTTCCACAGCGTGGAGTCACCGTCATCATTGAAACCCATCACTTTGATTGGAGCTTCTCTCCCATTCAGGAAAAAGGACTGGTCCGCGGCTATGGCTTAGATATTACGAATCATGTCCGCGTCAGAAATCGGTTGACGGAACTCCAATCGCAATATTCCTCGTTGGTGGACTCGGCCCACGAAGGGATTATTTCGGCTGACCTCCACGGCACCATTGTGTCGTGGAATCCTGCTGCCGAATCCATATTCAACTTTCAACCGGAAGAAATTATCGGCCAATCCATTCTCTCGCTCTTAGCAGAGGGGTATCGAGATATCTATCGAAAGGGATTAGAAGATATTAGTTATGGCGAGTCGGTATCGCATCCCATCCAGAAACCGCTGGAACTGACGGGGCTCCGAAAATCCGGAGAAGCCTTTCCCCTCGAAATTTCCTTAACGAATTGGAAAGTCGGGCTCGATACCCATTATGGGTTTATCCTTCGAGATATTTCCGATCGGAAGCACCTGGAGCAGTCCTTGGTGGATGAAAAAGAACGATTGGTCACGACGCTCCAATCCCTCGACGAAGGGATCATTACAACTGATCGTGAGGGCCGAATTACCTTTTTCAATCCCCTCGCGGAACAGATCACCGAGTGGATCCATCAGGATGCCTTAACCCGCCCCTTACAAGAAGTCTTTCGAATCACTCAAGAAAACTCTCCACAGCGCGTTGAGTCCGGGTTGCAATTTTCTCCCGCCTCATCCGCCCTGACTGAACCCAATTCCCCGCTTCATCTCATCACCAAGCATGGCCTTCAACGCACCATTTCCATGCGAGAAGCGCCCATCCGGGACCATAGTTCACACTTGATGGGCACCGTGATTGTCTTCCACGATATCACGGATCAACATCGGCACCAGGACGAACAACAACGCATCAGTAAATTAAACTCCTTGGGCGTCTTAGCGGGTGGCCTGGCCCATGATTTCAATAATTTGTTGACCACGATTCTTGGCAATGTCTTCGTCGCGAAATTGCGAATGGTCCCTCAAGACCCTCTGGCGCAAAATCTTGAGCAAGCCGAACAGGCCTGTCTTCGGGCCAAAGAGCTGACCCAGCAGCTCTTAACGTTTGCGAAAGGTGGCGCACCGATTAAGACCTCTATCGCGATCGGTGATCTTCTCCGAAAAAGTGCCATTTTTGCACTATCTGGTTCATCGATTAGTTGTCATTTCGATATTCCGAACGATCTGTGGCCTTTGGACGCCGATGCCAGCCAACTGCGACAAGTCATCCAAAACATCACGATTAATGCACGACAGGCCATGTCCGAAAGTGGCCACTTTTCGATTCGCGTCGAAAATGCCAGACTCCCTGTGCCTGCAACGCTGCCGTCATCCACGTTACATACGGGAAACTATGTGAAAATTTCTTTTGAAGATCAGGGGGCAGGAATTACGGATCAGGAGTTACCCAATATTTTCGATCCCTATTTCACGACTAAAGCCGGAGCCTCCGGCTTAGGATTGGCGACCGCCCACAGTATTATTCAGCAACATCTTGGGCACATTAGTGTCCAGTCGACCGTGGGAAAGGGAACAACCTTCACCGTCTATCTCCCTTCATCGTATTCCTCTGCTGGCGTAGACCGCCGAACCATCCCTAAAGGGCGCGGGCGAATCTTAGTCATGGATGACGAACAAAGCATCCGGCGGATGGTCGAAGACGCGCTGACTCAATTCGGTTATGAGGTGACTGCCGCACAAGATGGGCAGGAGGCCATTGATTTACTTTCGGCGGCGCTAAGGAGCGGGAAAACCTTTGACGCGATCTTGCTCGATCTCACGATTCCTGGTGGAATGGGTGGAAAGGAAGCCATTCAACATCTCCGAAGATTGGACCCACAGGTAAAAGCCATTGTGACGAGTGGGTATTCTGACGACCCTATCATGTCAGATTTTCAAGCCTATGGATTCCAAGATATTTTGATCAAACCTTACAAGATATCCGATCTCGCCAAAACACTGGAATCCTTGTGCCC
>JAOUQB010000407.1 GCA_029879555.1 Nitrospirota bacterium
TTCATGTCATCAATGGCGGCGAACAAATACGGTGGTAAGGTACGGATACGCTCCGCATACTGAATAGGAAACCCAGCCATGAATGTCTGCTCCTTTTCTATAATTTCGAAAATAAATATTGAGCCGCTACCGTACCAAATTTTTAGTCGTTTGGGGTACCGTCACCCCCCACAATTTCCAAACAGCTCCAAAGGGAAATAATGTAAAGAGGAAGGGTTCCCCGTTATAGGGTTCTTGAATAATTCGCGCCTATTCTCAATAAACTTCTATGAAAAGGCCTTCATCATTAGCCATAGGAATGGTCAAAAATCCCGTCCAGCAAGGCCGCAGCTATTTTGATGCGCCGAGCGTAGGTGAAGTACGTGAGCACAGCAAAACGACGAGAACACAGGTTGCGGATTTCTTCAACATTCCCGTTATGAGACCAAATGCCCAATCAATCGGTCGGCTAATTGATGCAAAAAAGGCAAATGAGGGATAGCCTGTGCCTGAATCGTTTCAGAAGGCATCCCACTTTTTTGAGCATCCTCCGGACATTCCCGACAGAGCGCCTGCATCCCCGCTTCTTCCATCTCCAGGTGAAACAACAGTCCGTAGCAGCGTTCCCGCGCACGAAACGCTTGTACGGGAAAATCGGCTGACGTCACTAAGGATGGAATCCCTGGAGGAAGACTGATGCCTTCTCCATGCCATTGAAAGACCTGTAATGTGGATGGCCCTTGGCTGAAAACCGGATCGACTTGACCTTCATGGGTTACCGACACGGAAACCATCCCGATTTCAACACTGGGGCCAGGAGCCACAGAACCTCCCAAAGCCTTTGCCAACAATTGCGAACCAAAGCAGATCCCCAAAATGGGAATGCCTTTGGCTATCGTCGCTTGGAGGAATTGCAGTTCTTCCGCAATCCAGGGATCAGAATCATTGACCGACATCGGCCCGCCCATGATCAACAGAAAATCACCGGGATCTTGCGGGAGTTCTTCGGAAGGAACAAGAGTGCTTCGAACTGAATAACCTCGAATTTCGAGGGCTTGACGAAAGACCCCAGGTCCTTCAAAAGCCACATGCTGAAGACAGGTCGCGATTTTCATGATCTTCCCATTGAAGAATACAGAAAAATCTTTGTCTAGGGGGGGAAATCAAATTTCGTGGAGGGGAAACCTACAAATTGAGTGGAAGGAGGAAAGGGCTATTACCCACCATTAAGATTCAAATACGTGGTATAAGGCCAACCCATCACATATCACGACACATGCCCATTAATAGCAAAACCATTGGCGAATGCAGGATACTGCCCGTTTTTCTTATTGACACATTCAACTAAATGCCAAAACCGAAGCGGATTCACTTTCTTCTTACTGGCAACAATCAAACTGGTCCCTTCCAGAACCGTATTCAGGGCCAAATCAGTTCGAAATCCTATATGCTTGCACATGGGGGAAATAAATTTTTCCACCGCCGCAATAACTTTATTCCCATTACTGAAATGATTCAGCATGACAATCCTGCCACCAGGTTTACACACCCGAATCATTTCATTGACGACCTTCCGGTAATCTGGAACGGCCGTGACGACATAGGCAGCCATCACAATGTCAAAGGTGTCATCGGGAAGCTGCATATTTCCCGCATCCATCGTTCGAAGCGTGACATGTGATAATTTAAATTCGTCCACTCGGCGGTGGGCGTGCTCTAACATGCCCTCCGAGAGATCAATCCCCAACACATCGCAATGGGACGGATACAACGGTAACGCCTCTCCGGTTCCGACTCCGACCTCTAAGACCTGACATCCAGGCTCAATCGACAATCCGCGCACAGCCGATTCTCGAGACTGTTTAAAGGCTTTCCCGAAGGTATGGTCGTACACTGACGCATACGCCGTATACACCCGTTCGACTTTCTTATTGTCCATACGTCCTCCATAGTGGTGTCCTGCCCATTTCACACCTCTTCGAAGACCATTGAATTATTCGCATCAAATTCGTTGTAACTGGGGATGATAAACGTTGGCGAGAACCCAGATTGTTGTGCCGGCCTGGGGACGGCCTACCTGTCTTTGACCTAACGGGTTCATAATCTACCGAAGTGGCAAGAGGGAGTCAACTATTTCTCGTCACAAGTCTCTAATTTAAAACACTTTCTTCCTGACACACGTGGCTACAACTGACTCGAGAACTTGGCCGACACCAACACGACTCGGTTCGATAACTCAAGGGATTGCAAACGTTCAAGGGCTTCTCTACAATTTCTCAATTATTTTTCATCTGGTACGTGCCATCGCGCTTAAGGAGAACTGCCATGGGGATTGGTTCAACATTGTTCGTTCGTCTCACATTGTCACTTTTGGGGATGGCGAGCATGAGCCTGATTGCCCTACCAACCACTTCCCATGCGATTGATTTATCTTTGAGCCTAGAGGAAGCCAATACAGCCCTCGCGGCCGGTCGTCAGACCATGGAAACGGCAGAGTCCGTTGAAGATGTGGCAGCCGTCATGAAGGCTTCGGAGAAGATGGTTCGAGTGGGAGCCAACCCAGAAGTCGATCCCTGCGGAGCCCATGCCATTTTGCGCACTCGCCGGTATTGGCTGGAATATTTTGGCCGTCGTGAAGCAGCGGAATCAAAACGTCAAAAACAAGAAATCCGTATGCCAGAATCAAAAATCCAAGAAATTTTGGACATGCCCTATCTGGAAGTAGAGGTGCGCTTATGTGGAGAAGAAGAATTCTTTGCTGAAGGCGCGGAAATTGCCATGCAACAGGGCAATCTCATGGTTCGACCGGTTGATATTGGACCCGCCGAACGGGGTCGGAAAAACCCTGGACCAACACCCAGTTTTCGTTCGCGCTTTACCGCACGCTTTGCCTATGCTGACTTCGACCCCCAGGCATCTGGCACGTTAGCTATTTTTTTCCCAGACGGGACCTTGATTAATATTCCTGCTGATTTCGCTAAAATTCCCTAATCGCCAATCCCAGCCTGACCGATAGCCCCCGTCCTTTTCCCCCTCTTTGCAACTGCGATCCTCGCCGCTCAACTATGGGGAGCATCGACGATTCCTTCGACCTCCCGCAATGTGTATAAATGATGATAAAGACCACGTTGCTCCAGCAACGCCTCATGGCGACCTTCTTCGATAATCGTCCCCCGATGAAGCACAAGAATCCGGTCAGCCCGTTGGATAGAAGAAAAACGATGGGCAA
>JAOUQB010000408.1 GCA_029879555.1 Nitrospirota bacterium
TGGAGGGCATTCCACGAGATGACTTGGAAACCCCCTTTGGCCAGAGCCCGTTCCAATTCGGCCATCTCGATGCCGCAGGTCGTCTTCAATAACACGCCTTGACCCGCCGCTTCCCCGGAGCTTTGTGCGGCTGTTTCGTTCGCGCAACCTTCCGGAGCCATTACGGCCAAGGACTTAAGGTTTGGAATCCTTGAACGATAGGTCTGGCTTTCGACGATTTCCGGAGGCGCTTCTTGATTATCGGCGACCATGAAATCTGAGGTCACTAAATAGTAGGGCCGTGCGCAGGCCGTGAGAACGCTACAACCGAGAACCAAGAGGCACATCGAGAGGATCTGCCGATTATCAGGTTTCATGTCAGGCTCCACAGAGGATCAATGCACATCCCAACGTAATTGGGGGGGGACTCGAAGCTTATATTGGGTGGCCATGAGCTCTCCGTTTTTATCCAGCGCATCAGCGTCGAAGCAGCCGGGATACAGCCGGATAAGTGTGGTGAGCCCGGGTTTAATCTCCCTCGCCATCTCCGCAAATTCTTCATAGGGTTTGGTGCAGGGTTTCACCAGGAGGGTATGGATCGTTCGTGACCCACGATTTCTGATCAGAATGGAATCTTGATCTTCCACCACAACTTGGTGGCTACAACTGACAGCCAGAAAGAGGAGTAAAAACGTCGAGCCGAAAGGCTTGAGAAAATAAAGAGTCCGTGAAGCGGGAATGAAAAAATATCTATGCATAAGGCTGAATGGCGAATCAAGCTAAACGCAGCGCGATTAGGGGATATACCATACAAGAATTCATCTCGTTGTCAACATGAAGGGGGAGGCATACACCTCTTGCGACTTGTGGGGTCTGTTGAAATAAGCCGCCAGCGGCGTTCTCGCCATTTTTCCGTGCTCACGTATTGCCAGTACGCTCCGCGGGAAAAATGGCTGTGGCCTTTCCTTCGAGCGGCCTCAGGACAGGGCTGGACGAACTTTTTTGAACCGACCCGAGGCCTCTGAAATTCCGGCTGTTCCTGGGCGTTATCATTTCCTGATATCCTCATTATTCAACACTCCCTTGTGAGAATTCTTAGTGCGGTTGGGTTAGAGTGGTGGGAGGGGACAGCCCTGTAAGTAGAGGACCCGTTTCCCCAACTCTGATGAGAGCTATCTCGCCTCATTCTTTCTATCCAGACATTGAAAGGTTGTGGTAAAAAATAGCGTAATTTTCTGCGGTTTTGAAAACAAATGGTCAAAAACAAAGGAGGAGAATAGGATGGCAACAATTGCACCCTTTCGCGCGGTGAGACCGAAACCTGAGTTGGCGGCCAAGGTCGCGGCTCCCCCCTATGATGTGGTCTCGTTACAAGAGGCGCGCGACTTGGCGAAAGGGAATCCCCATTGCTTTCTTCGCATTGGTCGAGCAGAACTTGAGCTGGGCGATGGAGTCGACCCGTATTCTGCAGAAGTCTATCAACATGGGGCCGACAATCTTCAGAAGTTCATCAGCGAGGGGGTGTTGGGTCAAGAATCCAAGCCTCTTTTCGGGGTGTACCGACAGAAGTGGGGGCAGCATGAGCAAACCGGCATCGTGGCCTTAGCCTCCGTGGATGAGTATGACCGAGGCATTATTAAGAAACATGAATTCACTCGGCCCGTGAAGGAAAATGACCGAGTTCGGATTATCGAAACCCATGAATCCCAATCCGGTCCGGTTCTGCTCTTTTTCCGGCAAACAGCGGTCCTTGATCAGTGGCTCAAAAAAGTAACACGTGCCAAGCCCGATGTGCATTTTGTGTCTGACGACACCATTGAGCATACGGTCTGGAGTGTGCGAGATGATTCGGCGATTCAACAGGTCATTCACGCGTTTCAGGAGCTTCCTGCATTGTATATTGCCGATGGGCATCACCGGTCAGCGGCGGCGAGTCGTGTGCGCGGCTCTCGTGGGCACGCCAACGCCTTACCATCAGGAAGTCACGAAGAAGGCTTTCTGTCCGTCATCTTCCCGCATAACCAACTCCAAATCCTTCCTTATAATCGGGTCGTTCGGGATTTACATGGCCTCACGCCAAAAGAATTGCTCGAAAAATTAGCGCTACATTTTGATTTGAAGGTCACTGCACAACCAGGTGAAGCGCCTGCTGCGGGCTTCGATATGTATTTAGAAGGGCAGTGGCACCGTGCCACGCCAAAGCAGGATCCTGCCTTAAACAGACAACAAGACCCGGTTCGCGCATTAGCCGTCTCGGAGCTGACAGAACGAGTATTAGATCCTCTGTTAGGCATCAAAGATCAACGGTCAGATCCGCGCATAGATTTTGTGGGCGGCATTCGTGGAACCAAGCAACTTGAGTCGTTGGTAGATAGTGGGGACTGGGCGGTCGCGTTCTGGTTGTATCCGACCACGGTAGAGGAACTCATGGCCGTAGCCGATGCGGATCGCGTCATGCCTCCCAAAAGCACCTGGTTCGAACCCAAACTCCGCGACGGCCTTTTTGTTCATATGTTACGAGACTAATTTTAGTTCCTATTTTCTGGATGAATCCCCTCAATTGGAAGACGATAGCCTTTCAGAAATTTTCAACTGAGCAATTATTTGATGTGTTGCAGTTGCGGGTGGATGTGTTTGTAGTGGAGCAACGCTGTGCCTATCGGGAATTGGATGAGTATGATCGGCATGCTGAGGTCCGGCATCTTTCGGGGAGAAATGAGGCTGGAGAGTTGATTGCCTATTCGCGGCTTCTCCCGCCGGGACTTCGCTATCCTGAGGTGAATCTTGGGCGATTTGTGGTGAGAGCTGATTCGCGCAAGCAGGGGATTGGACATCAATTGTTACAAACAGCCCTGCGGGAAATTTCTGGCTGTTGGCCCGCAATGCCTATTCGTATTTCTGCACAAGATTATTTACAAGGGTTCTATGTGCAATATGGGTTTAGTCGAGTCTCGGATGTGTATTTAGAGGATGGGATTCCTCATGTTGAGATGGTGAAGGAAGTCTAATAACTATTCAGATATTCGTGTGGAAGCTTTCCTATTCATGTTTTTCGCTCTCATTCCCCTCTTTTGTAAGGAGGGGAAAGGGGAGGTAGAATCATGGAAATTAAACATGAGGTTTCCATCTTGCAATTTATCGCCATTTGTCTCACTCTCTACCCCACCTTAATCCTCCCCTTACAAAGGGGAGGAAATAAAACATAGAAATAAATCGTTAATGAAA
>JAOUQB010000040.1 GCA_029879555.1 Nitrospirota bacterium
GTTTGTTGTGAAGCTTGGTTTGCCCATGTTCAATAAGCGCATCGGTTTCAGCCGCAAACCCTATCATGCGTTGATGCGTCCGTTGGGCGGAAAGCGCCAACAAAATATCTGGCGTCCGTTCTAATGGAAGGGCTTCCCCCTTCCACTGATCCTTTTTCACCTTACAGGCTTGTGGTTCTTTGGCTCGAAAATCACCAACCGCCGCGGCCATGATCAACGTCGTCGCCCAATCGAAACGGGCGGTGAGCGCTTGTAACATCTCATCCGCCGTCACCACGGGTATCCGCGTGACGCCCGTTGGGCATTGCAGCTGAGTCGGACCAGAGACTAAGACGACCTCAGCACCCCGAGCCGCAGCCGCATCCGCAATCGCATACCCCATTTTTCCTGATGACCCATTACTCAAAAACCGAACCGGATCAATGGGCTCCCTCGTTGGCCCTGCCGAAAGGAGAACCCGCTCGCCCAACCAATCCCTTCGAGGCTGAAGCACCTGCTGCACTGTGGACAGGATGGTTTCCTCTCCCGCCAATCGCCCCTGACCCCATTGTCCCGAGGCCAATTCACCATTCTCCGGCTCCACAATGATTGCCCCTCTGCTCTGTAAGGTCTTCGCATGTCCTTGCACCGTAGGATGCGACCACATTTCTCCATCCATGGCCGGACAAATCACCAGGGGACATTGCAGGGTCAGTGCCATCGTTCCAAGGACATTGTCTGCAAGCCCCAAAGCCAACTTCGCCAGGGTATTGGCGGTGCAAGGAGCCACGAGCATCAGATCGGCTTGGTCCGTCAAAGAAAGATGCCGCATGTCCTGATGGCCAGAAAATAGATCAGAGGTCACCGGTGAGCCTGACAACACTTCAAAGGTCAGCGGCGCAACAAATCGTGTTGCGGACTCCGTCATCACCACGCGTACGGTCACCCCTTGTTGAGTGAGAAGACGCAAGAGTCCGACCGCTTTATAGGCAGCAATACTTCCCGTTACCGCGAGAACCACACACTTCCCGGCCATTTTCGCCTTAGACATGAGTGAACTCTTACTCCGCCTCGTCAGCTGGAGATTCAACTTCTGCGAGACCATGTTGAGCCGTATCATCAATATACACGCTCAATTCTTTTTTGATTTCTTGAGCATTTTCATCCGGTTGCGCATAGAGAGCCGGATCAATCGGCCGTTGATGGGCCATTTTGGCCTCGCGAATCGCCTGTTTGGCTTCTTCCCCAATCACATAGGGCACCTGACCACCCAACACTTCTTCAAGGGCTATGGACGTGTCTTTTGAAAATTTGCTCGCGCCCTTTGACGAGGCCCCTCTCACTAATTGCTTGGCCCGTTGAGCCGCAATCAACACGATCCGGTAGCGGGAATCAAAATCCTTTTGATGATGTTGGGGTAATAACGATAATGCATCCATCGACTCACCTCACCTTTCTGTGACGTTAAACAATTGTATCGTTGAGTGTAGCGTACTCGGTCTTATCATGACAGCCCTTACCGAAAAACTTGAGCAGGCTCCATATGGGCCGTTTTCACGCGCTCGGCCACGATGACCGCTCGTAATTCTCGGATGGCCTGATCCAAGGTTTCATTACGAATCGTATATTGATATTCCGAATAGTTGTTCATTTCATCTTGCGCTTTCTGAAACCGCCGGTTTTGCTCCTCAGAAGAATCCGTGCCTCGTCCGGCCAAGCGCGTCCGCAGGATTTCTAACGAAGGGGGCAAAATAAAAATCGTCACCGCCTTCTGTAAAGTTTTCATGACCTGACGCGCCCCTTGCACATCGATATCCAATAAGATATCCGTATGGATACCAGGTTCCTGCTCCAATTCTTTCCACGGAGTCCCGTACAGTCGATCATACACCTCAGCCCATTCCGCAAAGGCATGGGCCTCAATATTGCCACGAAACTCCTTTTCTGAGATAAACCGATACTCCTTCCCATTCGTCTCACCGGCACGCGGGGGACGAGTGGTACAGGACACCGATAGGCGGATATCAGGGATATCCTCAAGGATATGCCGACACAGCGTGGACTTACCTACTCCGGAAGGGCCGGAGACCACGAATAGCAACTTCTTCCCTACAAGGGACATTCCCATAGCCCTGCCACGCCTTTCAGCGCACGATTATTCAATATTTTGAACCTGTTCTCGGATTTTTTCCAATTCACTCTTTAATTCCACGACCTCAGTAGAAATTTCCCCATCGTTGGCCTTCGACCCAATCGTATTCACTTCTCGTCCCATTTCTTGGAGAAGAAAATCCAGCCGTTTACCCACTGGCCCTTTCTCTTTGAGCGCCGCACGGAATTGCCCCACATGGCTCCGTAATCTGGTGAGTTCTTCTGTCACATCGGAGCGCTCAGCCAACATGGCCATTTCTTGGGCGACCCGATCCATATTGACCGACTGTCCCTCTAATAATTTCGCGACACGCCCATTTAAACGCACAGCCGAAGCCTCCAACGCGGCAGGAATACGCTGCTGAACGGTACGAAGACGTCCTTCAATCGTGTGAAGCCGTTGGGTCAAATCTTTTTGTAGGGCCGCGCCTTCTTTCTTCCGCATTTTTTCTAAATCGCTTAACGCTTTTTGGGTTAATCCCG
Organism: Nitrospirota bacterium; assembly: GCA_029879555.1. GTDB lineage: Bacteria > Nitrospirota > Nitrospiria > Nitrospirales > UBA8639 > Nitrospira_E. The sequence continues at coordinate 2,614 of JAOUQB010000040.1, forward strand.
CCACCACGTTTGACAGGTCCTGGAGTGGGGCCACCTCTTCATTGACGGAAAACAAATCGCGAAAACCCGCCACAATATTCACATCAATGGCTCCACTCAAGTGACAGTCCCGTTGCAAACTTTTCAATTCCTGAATATACCGCCGCGCCAATTCTCGGTCTAATGTGACGACTTTTTTTGAGGCAGGCCCTACACCATTGACCGTGACCATCACCTCCACACGCCCACGCTCACACACCTGCTTAATTTGTTCTTTCAGGCCCAACTCCATACTTGAGAGCGTTTTAGGCAGGCGAGCCATGATTTCACAAAATCGGTGATTCACCGATCGGATCTCGACTCCCACCATGGTTCCCTGCGAGAGGACTTCTCGCTTCCCAAATCCTGTCATACTTTTCATGCGCGCGTTCGTTTCCCTTCCCATTCGCACAGATCATACAGCGAACATTGATCACAATGCGGAATTCTCGCTTGACACACATGCCGTCCATGCAATAACAGGCGCTGGGCCCCGATCGTCCATTGAGCCTTGGGCATGAGCGATTGAAGATCTTCTTCGATTTTGGTGGGATCTTGGCTTCTCGTCAAGTCCAGTCGATTGGCCACTCGCTTGACATGCGTGTCGACCACCACAGCCGGCTCTCCAAAATAACTTCCTAAAATCACATTGGCTGTCTTACGCCCAACACCAGGTAACGTGGTCAGCTCATCCATCGCCTGTGGGATTTTCCCCTGAAAATTGGCCACTAACGTTTTCGCACACCCAATCAAGTGCTTGGCTTTGCTTTTATAAAATCCTGTGGACTTGATGAGCGACTCCAATTCAACCTGATCAGCCTTGGCAAAATCTTCTGCCGTGCGATACTTCGCAAAAAGATTAGGCGTCACCTGATTCACGCGATCATCGGTGCATTGGGCAGACAGAATGGTCGCGACGAGTAACTCTAAGGGATTACTGGAATCCAAGGCGACTTTGGCATCGGGAATCGCCTGCTGTAACGTGGCCAGAATGCTCGCGACACGTTGTTTGGCCGCCGCTTGCGTGCGCTCTGAACGGGATGAAGCTTTTCGCCCAACTCTTGAAGCCACCATACGATTCAACCCACGCCATTGGCCGATGGCATATTCTGATTCACCGGTGAGGCTTCCGCTTCAAATAATAAGGCAGGTGTCTGCTGAAAAAGCCCTAGCAAATGGCCAATCTCCTGTTGAATCAACTGAAGGGACGCCTCATCAAGCGCCGACCCTCCAATCCCCTCATACCGCTGACAGAGCCGCTGCATATCGTCAGGTGCAATGAGATCTCCTTTATTGAAAAACCGAAGGCAGGGAATCTCGTGAAGGCCTAATTCCGTCAGCACCTGGTCAACGGCAGAAATATGTTGTGCCGGGTTTGGTGTATGCGCATCAATGACGTGCACCAAGACATCCGCTTCTTCTAACTCCTGCAACGTGGTTTTGAACGCAGCGACTAAATCTTTGGGTAAATCACGGATAAATCCGACCGTATCCGTGAGAATCACTTCTCCCAAACCTGGAAGATGGCAGCTTCGACTGACCGTATCCAAGGTTTCAAAAACGCGATCTCTCACCGAGACTTGACTCTTCGTCAGGGCATTGAACAGCGTGGACTTTCCGGCATTCGTATAGCCAATAAGGGAAACCACCGACAGCCCCCGTTTGACTCGGCGTTTTCGCTGTTCTTGGCGGCCTTGGCCTATTGACGTAAGGTCGCGCTCGAGGTGTTGAATCCGCTCACGGATGCGTCGACGATCCGTTTCCAGCTTCGTTTCTCCAGGTCCCCGAGTGCCAATTCCACCAGCCAGACGAGAGAAGGCCGTGCTTGATTGCGCCAGTCGAGGTAACCGATACCGCAATTGCGCCAACTCGACTTGAATATTCCCGATGTGGGAATGCGCCCGCTTGGCAAAAATATCAAGAATCACTTGCGAACGATCCAACACCCGAAGATCCGTGAGCTCTGAAATGCCGCGGACTTGAGCCGGCGTCAAATCTTGATCAAAAATCAACAGATCTGCCCCGGATTGTAGGGCTTGAATCGCCAAGTCTTTCATTTTTCCCGACCCGACTACATATTTTGGATGAATGGCTGCAGGGCGCTGTGTCACACATCCTAAGACTTCGACATCCTGTGCCCGTACCAACTCTTGCAGTTCATCCAGCCGCTCCTGTTGAAAAGACACATGCCCCGTCCCCACACTGACGAGCAGAGCACGTCCTTCCCGAGCTCCTTCCTGGGAAACCTGGCAGCCTTTCAGAATGTCCTGCTCTAACGATTGAATAAACTCCTGACAATTCATGTGAAAGGCTTCAAAGGCACATGGCGGTAATTGCACATATGCTTGATCTTTTGCCGAACTGGGAACGTTATGAGCGACATAGACATCTTGCAGGCCACCTGAATGGCCGACCCCCAGAGCCATAATTAAATCCAAGCGAAGAAGCGCCAAATCCGTCAAATCATCCTGGGTCAACGGTTGATTTTTTAAATGCGTGTGAACCAATCGCACCCCTCGCAATAACCGCAAACCCGAACGAGTTCTGGATAAATGGGGAATAACCAATTCCTGCCCATTCCCAATGAGGACCGTTTCAATCTGGCCCTGCCGATTCACCAGCAATCCAATTTGCCGGCGAGTTTCAAATGTCAGATCGGCACATTCACGAGCCACATCTAACGTCACAACTTTTTCGGGAGGAATGCGTCGACGATACAACCGCTCGATGCGGCCGACACAATTAGCTTTTAACCCATGGAGGTTCCCAAGTACTGGTGGAATATTTTGACTCCTTCGTAACTGAGGATCAAAGCCTACCGAGATAGTGCAGCTTTTGCGACCAACTCGTTTTTACATTGTAACGTCGAAATGGCGTCTTCATCCCACGATGCATATTCTCGACGTTTCAATGTTTCCAATCCCGCTGCAGCGATCATGGCTGCATTATCTGTACATAAAGAACGCGGCGGCAGGGTTACATTCAACCCAAGGGCTCCGGCCTGTTCTTCAAGTTTTTCCCGCAAACGTGAATTGGCGGCCACACCACCCACCACCGAAATGGCCTTCGCCCCAAACTGGCGTGCTGCCCGACAGAGCTTTTCAACTAACACCTCAACAATGGCTTCCTGGTAACTCGCCGCCACATCAGCCGGGGGAAAATGGCTCTCCCCATTTTTCTTTGCCTTTTTTAAAAAATACAGAAGGGACGTTTTAAGCCCACTAAAACTAAAGGTGAGATCCCCACTATGTAATTGAGGGCGCGGGAATGCAATAGCCCCCCGATTTCCATTTTTAGCCAGGGCATCAATTGCGGGTCCACCAGGGTAGGGCAAATCCAACATTTTTGCCCCCTTATCAAAGGCTTCCCCTGCTGCATCATCTAACGTCCACCCAACAAATTGATATTCGCCTGAACGCGGAACCCATGCCAAGTGCGTATGGCCGCCAGACGCCACAAGCACCATCGCCGGAGTCGCCATCTTGGGATTAGCTAACCAGGCAGATGCCAGATGCCCCTCCAAATGATTCACGGTGACATACGGAATATTCAGGGCATAGGCCAAGGCTTTGGCAAAATTCAACCCGACAATGAGTGCCCCCACTAAACCTGGACGATTAGTGACCGCAATCCCCGTAATGTCCGACAGGGAAAGAGAGGCACGAGCCAAGGCCTCTTTGGTCAAAACCTCTACCCGTTCCATATGGCGGCGAGAAGCAAGCTCGGGCACCACCCCACCAAAAGGTGCGTGCATCGCGACCTGGGAATCCAAAACATTGGCGAGGATTCGTCCTTCCCCCGTTAGGATGGCGACGGCCGTTTCATCGCACGATGTCTCAATACCTAAAATGATCGCCTGCCCAGCCTTCATTCCCCTCTCTCCACAAACAACAAGACCCTCAGAACTCGACGTCCTGAGGGTCTTGTCTCAGCTTAAGTCTCGTTTAGTTCCAATCAGACACTCGCTAACACTTCTTCCTCGATAAAACTTGGTGTCTGATCGGTGAGGACGACTTTAATCTTCTTGGCATCTTTGAATCGGCCCTTAATCAGTTCTTCTGAAAGCGGGTCGCCTAAACACCGTTGAATCGTGCGTCGAAGCGGGCGAGCGCCATATTGCGATTCAAAACCTTCATCAATTAGCCACTGCTTCACCTCTGGACTCACATCCAAAATTATCCCTCGGTCTACCAATCGAGCATTCAATTCACCGATAAGAATGTCAATAATACTGAACAAATGCTCTTTGGTTAGTTGATGGAAGACCACCATTTCATCAAGTCGATTTAAGAATTCCGGGCTGAAATGCCGCTTGAGTTCACCCAGCACTTCCCCCTTCACTCGAGAGGTATTTTCAGTTTCAACATCACGTTGGAAACCTAAAGACACACCCTTTTGAATAAATCGCGTCCCGATATTGGAAGTCATGACCAAAATGGTATTTTTGAAATCTACCTTGCGCCCCAGACTATCGGTAAGGACGCCATCATCAAGCACTTGCAACAACACATTGAAAATATCCGGATGGGCCTTTTCAATTTCATCAAATAACACAACAGAGTAAGGACGACGCCGGACTTTTTCGGTCAATTGTCCCCCTTCTTCATAGCCGACATACCCAGGAGGAGCTCCAAACAATCTAGAACTAGTAAATTTCTCCTGATACTCCGACATGTCAACTCGAATCAAGGCATCATCAGTATTGAACAAAAACTCCGCTAATGCACGGGCCAATTCCGTTTTTCCCACACCGGTCGGTCCTAAGAAAATAAATGACCCTATCGGTTTTTTGGCATCTTTTAGCCCAGCACGTGACCGACGTATAGACCGGCAAATGGCTGAAATGGCTTCCTCTTGTCCAATAATTCGTTTATGAAGGTAATCCTCCATATGCAAGAGTTTTTCTGATTCCTCTTCTTCCAATCTGAAGAGGGGAATACCGGTAATTTTTGAGACCACATAAGCTACATCTTCACCAGTAATCACCGGACGATTTTTCTCTTGTTTTTTCTTCCAATCTTGCTTGGCATCATCCAATAATTTTCTGAACTTTTCTTCTTCTTCACGGAATTTCACAGCTTCTTCAAAATTTTGCAACCCAATGGCCACTTCTTTTTCACGGGCCACTCGCTTCAGTTCTTGATCAAGCGATTTCAATTCAGGAGGAAGCGCATACGTCAACAATTTCGCCCGAGATCCAGCTTCATCAATCAGGTCAATAGCTTTGTCAGGTAAGAACCGATCGGTGATATAACGATCCGTGAGCTTCACCGCTTCTTCAACAGCTTCATCGGTGTAATCCACACCATGATGCTCTTCATACCGATCCCGTAACCCTTGGATAATACTGATGGTCTCTTCCACAGATGGTGGTTGAACATGGATCGATTGGAACCGTCGCTTCAAAGCTCCATCTTTTTCAATATGCTTACGGTATTCGTCCAGAGTCGTGGCCCCGATACATTGAATTTCCCCACGAGATAAGGCCGGCTTCAACATATTGGCGGCATCAATCGACCCTTCCGCCGCACCGGCACCCACTAATGTGTGTAATTCATCAATAAACAAAATAATATTGCCCGCCTGAGAAATTTCCTTCATCACCACCTTCAGACGTTCCTCAAATTGTCCGCGGTATTTGGTGCCGGCAACGAGAGAACCAAGATCCAAGGCAATCACCCGCCGATTCAACAGATTATCCGGAACATCGAGTCCAATAATCCTCTGCGCCAATCCTTCCACGATGGCAGTTTTACCCACACCGGATTCGCCAATGAGGGCTGGATTATTTTTCGTTCGCCGACTCAGAATCTGGAGCACCCGTTCGATCTCATCGGCTCGACCAATAACGGGATCTAATGTTCCCTCTTGAGCCAATTGCGTCAAATCTCTTCCAAATTCATCTAAGGCAGGAGTACTGCTCTTTTTATCACGCTCTCTTGTCCCGGTTTTTCGCAAAAAGGTGACAGTGAGTTGTCGGGCAGTCAGGAGGTTTGCCCCCAAACTTCTCACTACTTTGCCACCAATGCCTTCTTCTTCGCGCAAAAGCCCTAACAGCAGATGCTCACTTCCAATATGGTTATGTCCCAAAAGGCGAGCCTCTTCGACACCATATTCAATGACTTTTTTAACACGTGGGCTAAAGGGAATTTCCCCGAAGGTCACGGTAGTCCCCCCGCCTGGAAGATTGCGTTCAATCTCTAAACGAATTTGTTCAGGCGACAGCCCCATTTTTTTGATGATCATCAGGGCGATGCCATCGGACTCTCGAAGAATTGCCAGAACTAAATGTTCGGTACCTAAATAATCATTTTGGTGCCGTTCCGCTTCTTCTCTGGCAAGGATGATAATCTTTCTACCACGATCCGTAAATCGTTCGAACATTGTACCTCCTCTAGCCGATTATATGCGAAACTTTTCGCTCACCGCTGGCAATCAGAACACACAACAATCACAAGGAAAATTCATGATTTTAGTCTATCCCTGACCCCCTAAAACTGTCAAGCAACGTTACGTGATGTCATAGGGAGTTTGAACATAAGTCACGACAAACTCTACCAACAAAATTGACTCAAAGGAAGCACCAAAATAAGGAAAATATTGCCTAGTCCTTGAAGGCATTCCATGCTTGCTATCGGCTTCATCAAGAGACTACCATCGGCTCTTTAAACAAGAACACCCCCTCAAAAGTCATGGCAACCTTTCAAACTATTGGCATTCTCACGAAACCCTCCGCGCCCAACATGCGGCAACGAGTGGAACAGGTTCAAGCATGGCTAGACGTGCATCGGAAAACTATCCTTCTTGATTCAACTGATATGCCACCCTCACCATCTTGTCCTGAACGACAACGCATTGCAAAGGAAGCCGATCTCCTGATTGTTCTCGGAGGAGATGGGACGATGTTGAGTGGAGCACGCCTGGTCGAACAACGCGAAATTCCTATTTTAGGCGTCAACATGGGCGGACTCGGATTTCTGACTGAAATAAACTTTGATGATTTGCCCCAGGCGTTGGAGAAAATATTCTCCGGAGATTTTCACCTGGACGCCCGGTTAATGCTGAGAGTGCATATTCGGCGGGCGAACCAGCTCATTGGCTCGTATTCAGCCCTCAACGACGTAGTGGTGAGCAAGGGGCATTTAGTTCGGATGATTTCCACCACCGTATCAGTGAATGACGCATTCATGACGAATATGCAAAGTGACGGACTGATCGTTTCGACACCAACTGGATCGACCGCCTATTCCCTCTCAACCAATGGGCCAATCCTAGACCCCGGCGTCGAAGCGCTATTAATTAACCCCATTTGCCCCCACACATTGTCTCATCGCCCCTTCCTCACGCCCAATACGGCTGCTATTTCGATTCAACTTACGAGTCAAGAACCTGCCATGGCCACCGTTGACGGCCAAGAGGGACAGGAAATCATCACAGGGGATAGGGTCGAGATTCACGCCTCCGACCACCGAACGCAACTCATCCGTTTTCCCGGTCGAACCTATTTCGAAGTGCTCCGAACAAAACTCAGGTGGGGCGATGGCTCAGTCTAAAATCACACCTCCCAGCACATTGACAAAGATTACCCCGGCAGTACAAGAAACCGCTCCCACGCAATGCGTGTGAAGAGAGAATGTCAGAACTATGCAGGGAATATTACAAGAGAGAAAGGCCCGCCTACCCTTAGGGGGCGCAATCGGGACATTCACGGCGCTCATCAGCGACATGAAATTCTTCAGAGGTTAGGGGAAAGAGTTGATCGCAGGATTCGCAATAGCGGATTTCAAAAAACGGCACACCATCTTCGTTAATTTCACAAGGCAGCAATAAATCGAGAGGATCATAGCCCAAAGTTTTCTCATCCGGAAATTTCACCACAGCCAGACGAACATTAAAAAACTCGAACACCCCTTCCTGCCCTTTATAGCGATCCTCGTGGCCAATGACATAGACAGGCTGGCCTTTACGTTTTATACGCAAATCCTTTAAGGTTCTTTCGGTTGGTGTGGCACAATGAAATTCTTCAGATACGGTTGGGTCGCTCATTCTAATCACACATCCTCAATCAATACATCGTCACACGTCAGACTGAATCACTAAACGGAACAGCTTGTAGCATGGCCTCAAAATGGAGGTCAAGGTTGAAAAGGATAGTCCCCTCGCCCCCATAAAGGAGATCTTAGGATGTCGGAAATTACGATTTACCAAAAACCCACTTGCTCCACCTGCCGGACGGTCATCAAGCTGGTCGAGGAAAGCGGCCTGCCCTTTACCGCCGTCAATTATTATGAAAAACCCTTCTCTAAATCCAAGCTCAAGGGGCTCCTGAAAAAAGCCGGGCTAAAATCTTCCGACGTCATTAGGAAAAAGGAAGATATATACAAGCGTCTCAATCTCGCCCAATCCCAATTTACAGATGATGAACTCCTCGACATCATGGTTAAACAACCCGACCTCATTCAACGTCCCCTCGTCCAAAAAGGTGACCAGGTCATCCTTGCCCGCCCACCAGAAACCGTCAAGCAACTGCTCTAAAGCACTGTGGTGGGTTTGACTCAAATCTCATCAGTTGCACAGAGCCGCTCCTTGGAGGGCCTAAAATGGCCGCTGAGCAGATTCCGAGCCGCCTGTCCCGAAATATTCGGTTTTGAGATATTGGTAGGCTTCGATAATTTTCCGAAGCTCCGGCTCGGAACTGCGATCACCCTGACGACTATCCGGATGAAGCTTTTTGGCACGCTCTCGAAACGCCCGGGTCACCGCCAATAACGAGGACCCAAATTCGATGTCTAAGATTTCGAATGCCTGAATGGCGGATCGGACTTCGCCAGCTGCGGCCATTGGGTCTCCACCACCTCCAGCT
>JAOUQB010000409.1 GCA_029879555.1 Nitrospirota bacterium
TCCGTCTTTGCGTAATTGTTCCATGCCTCGGCCCTCGTCTTGCGCGCGCCCGGCTCGTTCGGCCACTTTGCTGTTCTTCAATTCAATGAGGACCTCATCGACATTTTTGGCCGTGGATTGGATGGGGGATGTACAGGGTGCACAACCCAGGCTTCGATAGCGTTTTCCGGTACCTTGATCCAAATACAAATGATCGAGAAATGGGATATTTTCCAGTTTGATGTATTCCCAGATATTGATTTCTGTCCAATCGAGCAGGGGATGTATGCGAATATGCGTTCCTGGTGGAAAGGAGAGCTTGTATTGGTCCCACAGTTCAGGTGGTTGATCGCGAAAATCCCATTCATTGTTTTTATCGCGTGGCGAAAAATAGCGTTCTTTGGCACGGGTGGAATCTTCATCGGATCTGACACCTAAAATGATTCCGGTGTAGCCTTTTTCTTCCAGCAGGATTTTCAATCCTTCTGTCTTGAGTGCCGTGCAACAGGCAATGCGGCCTTTTTCGTGGTTCATCCCTTCGGCCAGGGCTTTTTTGTTTTGTCCAACCACCAGGTTCAAGCGCCATTCCCGAGCCAGACGATCTCGGTATTCGATCATTTCAGGAATTTTGTAACTGGTGTCCACATGCAACAAGGGAAACGGAACATGCCCAAAAAACGCCTTCCGTGCGAGCCAGAGTAGGACCGTGGAGTCTTTCCCCATGGACCACAGCATGCCAAGGTTATCAAAATTTTTATAGGCTTCGCGAAGAATATAGATGCTTTGGTCTTCTAATTGACGAATATGGTTCATGCTGTCACCAAGGGCGATGAGAAAGAATTTGGATGTGGTGTTGGACGTGCAGCGTCATTGACAAGATTGTGATAAAAGGCCGCGGCCTTTCCCGAGTCCAGCATGTCATGGGCCAAAGGTGTGGCTTTGGCTAAAGACGGCGCCAGTCCTGCGGCATAAATGAATAAGGCTGCATTGAGAATGACCCATGCGCGTTGATCGCCGCGTAAGCGATTGTCCAACAAATGAATGATCACTTGGGCTTCATATTGCGGGCTGGCAGAAAAAGAGGTGCCTTCTTGAGGGCTAGGTTTCGCGCTCATAGCCTGGAAGGGGCCAAATCGAAACCCCGCGTCTTCCGGGCGGAAGGCCATCTGTGAAATGTGTCCACTGCGTAGTTCTCTGGCGGAAGATGGGGCGGACATGGAGAGTTCGGGAAAACCTTCAACCCCTTGAATGATGAGCGCACGCGGCGTTTTGAGCATATCCAAGGCTTCCGCCATCTTATTCAGGTAGGGCGGATGAGCAATGCCAATGACTTGCGAAGGAAGCTGAGCGGGGTTCAGTAGCCTGGCGATTTGATGGGCCAGATTTTGCAGCCCAAATTCTTGACGTAAATCAAGCAGTTTCGTTAAAGGCGCGTGATACCCAGCCAGATCCATATAGACCCACGACTGCTGGGAAGCCTGTGTCGTGGCTTCAAGGGCTGATTGGGCCATGGGGAGTTTCAGCTGCTGAAGGACCTGAGAAAAATCGTAGCTGAGGCTGGGATTTTCAATCCCATGCATGAAGATGCCTGCACCAGCTGCGCCCGCGACAAGCGAGGCGGCAATGACGATATGCAGGGTGTTGTGTTTCTCCCCATAGAGCGGGAGATCGACCATGTGTGTGGAATGAGAAAACTGAATAGATGGCACATACCTGCGAGCGGTCGAGGTAAAGGCGGCTAATTCCCCGATCGACTCAGTTTTAATCCGCATCGCCATCAAAAATGCTCCAGTTTGGCCTGGGGTAGCTTGTCCCTCGACAATGGCATTCAGGGCGAACTTAGCCTCTTCCCACGTGAGGTCTTTGGCGCCTTTCAGCCCCTTGCCAATTTTGGCAATCACCTGGTCCATGGAATGGGAGGTACTCAAAACGTCATCACCTGATCGGCTGGGAGAACGGCTTCTTTCCAAAACGCTTCAGCCGTTTGAACCTCGTCTAACTCTGGAATCAGCTCTTCGGGTTTGATCGCAAAATATCGGAGAGAATCTTGGCAGACAGACAGTTTGAGGTTTCCGCTGTCTTTCGCATTCTGAAGTAATTTGGAAAGATCAGATTTATTTTCTTGTCGTAAAAGGTCTCGAACGCTCGCCTCGCGGCCTCGATAGTCAGCAGACATGGTCATCTCTTTGATTTTTGATTGGCTCATTCTGCCGGCCGCTTCATCGCGGAAATATCCACTGACTTCTATCCCGCTTCCCGCTGCTAAGGACATCCATTCGCAGGCTTGAAGCAGGTTGTTAAATCCCCCACGCGTAATAATGACCGCAAATTTTTTCACTGATACCCTCCAACTCTCATGCAGTCATGTGTGAGTACAGATCGTGAGCGAGGCTCAACACCCTCTTAGCGATGGAGCCCACATTCCGTTTTCGTCGAACTTTTCCATCGTCCAGAACGAGGATCATCGCCGGGCATCACAGGAGCGGTGCAGTGGGTACAGCCAATACTCGGAAAATGTTGGTCATGCAATTCGTTGTACGGCACATTGTGAGTGCGAATATATTCCCACACCTGTTCCCATGACCAACTAGCCAGCGGATTAAATTTCACGAGCCCAAACTTCGTATCCCATTCCACCAGTCCGGCCTGCGCACGAGTGGGAGATTGATCACGTCGAATCCCCGTGATCCAGGCCGCATACTGGCTAAGAATTCGTGTTAAGGGTTCGATCTTTCGGAGTTGGCAACAGCGGTCTGGGTCTCGCAACCACAAGGCTTCGCCGTGCTGCGTCGCTTGTTCCGTTGGGCTAAGCGCCGATTTCATGTGAATGATCTGGTCGTCTGCTAATTGATAATGCGTGATGATGCGATCTCGAACAGCATGGGTTTCTGGAAATAAAAAATCAGTGTCCAAATAAAAGAACACACTGCGCGGATTGATGCGGAGCATCATATCGACCAAGGCCACATCCTCGGCCCCAAAGCTACAGGCCAAAATCACTCGCGACCCATATTGCTCCAATGCCGTTTCAAGAATCTTTTGTGGCGCTTGATCCTCAAGGGATTGGTTCAACGCAGCCAATTCGTCCGGTGAGGGTTGTGTATTGACAGAAGTCGACATATGGCTTGTTTTACCCTTCAACCTTTTCCACGAGGACTCTGAAATGTTGTTCGTCGGAATCCATGGGTTCTTGCTGGAGCACTTTATGGCCATCGTT